>CALPUN020000054.1 GCA_943326765.2 Bifidobacterium breve
TAATGAGTTAAAAAAGATCCAAGAAGATCAAAATACGGTATCTATTTCCGAATTTAATGCGATTATTTACAGGGAAATTCAAAACCAACCCGCATTGTTTATTTACGAAAGGTTGGGAGAGCGCTACCGACATTTTTTTATTGATGAATTTCAAGACACCTCTGAAATGCAATGGCAGAATCTGATTCCATTAATAGATAATGCGTTATCGAGCCTAGATGACTATGGACAAAAGGGAACCTTGATGATTGTTGGTGATCCAAAACAATCAATTTATCGCTGGCGAGGGGGAAAAGCAGAGCAATTTATAGCGCTGAGTAAAACTCAAAATCCATTCAATACAGTAGACAAACAAGCATTTCATTTGGATAAAAACTTTAGAAGTTACTCTCAAATTATACATTTTAACAATGATTTTTTTGAATTTATTTCAAATGAATTTGAGAATGAAGAATACCGAGATTTATATAAAAATCACAGCAAACAGAAAACCAATGAAAGGAACGGAGGATACGTAAACCTTAAATTTATCCCGCTTTCCAGTGATTTGTATGGTCCAGAAGATGAAAGCCAAGATAAGAACGAGTACTATTGTTTCGAAACGCTTCAGACAATAAAAAAAATACTACTACAAGGTTTCAATTATAAGGATATAGCTATTCTAACCAGAAAAAGAGAGCAAGGGGTCATATTGGCAAATTATTTATCCAAAAATGCCATCCCATTATTGTCATCAGAAACGTTAATGATTCAAAATGCTTCAGAAGTTAAGTTTATTATCCATTTTTTAAAATATTTGCAAAACAATCTAGATGTCGAATCTAGGGCTCAGTTTTTACTTTATATAGCACAGAAATGTCAAAATCAAATTCCGATTCATGATTTTATTGCATTAGGAATTGCATCAAAAAAAGAAGCTGATTTTGAAGAATGGTTAAAAACTTTTGACCTAGCAATTAAATTTAATGATTTAAGGAAAAAACCCTTATATGAAGCTGTAGAAACGATTATTCAACTATTCATCCACCCAAATACAAACAATGCCTACGTTCATTATTTTTTAGATATAGTTTTAGAAAGAGACTTGCATAAACAAGCTGGGATTTCGGACTTTCTAAGTTTTTGGGATAAAAATGCTCCAAAGTATAGTATTCCTTCCCCAGAAGGGAATGATGCTGTTCGAATGATGACCATACATAAATCAAAAGGCCTTGAGTTTCCAGTTGTAATACTTCCTTTTGCAGACGAAGATTACGCCAGAAAGCCCAAGGACAAACTCTGGATTGAAGCCGAAAAAGAACATCATCAAACAATTACGCTTTCAAAAGTCTTGATTGACAATAATAGCGCGGTAGAAGGTTTTGGCGAAAACGCTGCGCTAGTTTACAAGAAAACCCAACAAGAGGAGCTGCTGGACAACATTAATGTTTTATACGTAGCGTTAACCCGCGCTGAAGAACAACTGTATCTAATTTCACAAAAATTAAAACCCAACAAAGAGGGCAACTATTCGCATTCCATGGCAGCTTTCTTTATTAAGTTTTTAATCAATAGTGATAAATTTGAAGAAACCAAATTCGAGTATGAATTTGGAAATGCAATGAAATTATCCTCTAAGGCATTACCACTGAAACAAGCATTACAAATTGAAAACAGGTTTGATGTTTTAGACCCAAAAAACATTAAAATTGCTCAAAAAGAAGCCATGATGTGGGGTTCCAATCAACAAAAAGCAATTGAGTACGGAAATATAATCCATGAGATACTCTCCAACATCACTACCAAAAATGACCTTGATCTCGCGCTAAAAAAAGCCGTTGAAAGTGGATTAATAACTTCAAATCAAAAAGAAATTGTAGCAGCAACTCTAAATCAAATAGTAAATCATAAAGATTTAATGATTTATTTTGCGGAAGGAAATCAGGTTTTGAATGAAAAGACAATTATTCAAAAAGAGAATAGATTGGTAAAACCAGACCGAATAGTAATAACAAAAGAAAACAATGTTTTATTATTAGATTATAAAACGGGGGCACATCAAGAAAAATATCGTTTGCAATTAGAAAACTATCAAACCAGTATTGAAAGTATGAATTTAAAAGTAGTCCAAAAAGCATTGGTTTATATAGGTGCTACAATTGAAGTAAAATATATATAATTTAAGTAAAATAAGATGTACGGAAAAATTAAAGAATACCTTCAAAGTGAATTAGACAGCATTGAAACCAATGGAATTTTTAAAAAGGAGCGAATTATTACCTCGCCACAAGGCCCTGAAATTAGGATTTCAACAGGAGAAATGGTATTGAATTTTTGTGCCAATAATTATTTGGGATTGTCATCACATCCAGAAGTAATTCAAGCAGCAAAAGACACTTTAGACAGTCATGGTTTCGGAATGTCTTCGGTACGTTTTATCTGCGGAACACAAGACATTCATAAAGAATTGGAAAAAAAGATAGCCGATTTTTATGGAACTGAAGATACTATATTGTATGCCGCCGCATTCGATGCTAATGGGGGTGTTTTCGAACCTTTATTAAATGAAAATGATGCCATTATTTCGGATAGTTTAAATCACGCTTCCATAATAGATGGCGTGCGTTTGTGTAAAGCAGCTCGTTACCGTTACGAAAATAGTAATATGAAAGACTTGGAACAGCAATTAATCAAAGCGAATAACGCAGGAGTTCGATATAAATTAATTGTAACCGATGGTGTTTTTTCAATGGATGGGATTGTTGCTCCGTTAGATAAAATATGTGATTTGGCCGACAAATATGATGCATTGGTGATGGTAGATGAATGTCATGCGGCTGGGTTTATAGGACCAACCGGGAAAGGTACTTTAGAAGCAAAAGGAGTCATGGGGAGAGTTGACATCATTACAGGAACCTTGGGAAAAGCACTTGGTGGCGCTATGGGAGGGTATACTACGGCTAAAAAAGAAATAATTGAAATTTTACGCCAACGTTCCCGACCGTATTTATTTTCCAATTCATTAGCACCAGCTATCGTTGGCGCCTCTATTAAAGTTTTTGAATTACTAGAAAAAGAAACCACATTAAGAGATACTTTAGAGTGGAATACCAATTATTTCAAAGCCGGAATAAAAAAAGCAGGATTTGATATTGTAGATGGAGATTCTGCCATTGTTCCCGTAATGTTGTACGATGCAAAATTGGCTCAAACTATGGCAAATGAATTGCTAAAAAAAGGGATTTATGTCATTGGATTTTTCTTTCCAGTTGTTCCAAAAGATAAGGCCAGAATTCGAGTTCAGTTATCAGCAGCACACACCAAAGAGCATTTAGATAAAGCAATACTGGCCTTTGAAGAAGTAGGAAAAGCTTTAAATGTTGTATAATTCATGTATTTCTTGTTTTTATCCCTATTTTTTTAACATTTCATTTTGTAATTAAAAAATTACGTGTTACTTTTGCCTCCTAAAGTATTGTAATCTAACAAAATTTAAGTATGAAACATCTTAACAAATTATTTGTTGCCGTGGTAATGTTTATTGGACTAAGTTCACAAGCACAAGACAGTAACAATCCATGGGCTATTTCCTTTGGAACGAACGCTGTAGACACTAGAGTAAGTGCCGCATCAAAAATTGAAGATCAATTTTCTCAGTATTTCAATGTTAATGGCAACTGGAATATTTTACCATCGGTATCTTATTTTAACGTGTCAAGAAATGTTGGCGGAAATTTTTCATTCGGAGTATCTGGATCTATCAACAAAGTTAAAAGATGGGTGCTTCCTAGAGTAACAATTCCTGGAGTTTATTCAGTTGTAAACCCTGGTGATTTAAACTATTATGCTGCAGACGGTGATATCAAATACAGTCTTGCTAGTTGGTTAGGTTGGAAAGTAATTGATCCTTCTATTCATGTTGGGGGTGGTTATACTTCTATAGGGGATGCAAGTTATGGTACTGCAAATGGAGGATTTGGTTTGACTTTTTGGTTCTCTGAAATGGTAGGGTTGTCTTTACAATCTACTTACAAATACTCTTTCGACCAGACTACAAGAATTGCTAATTCTGACGTTCCTTCACACATGCAACACTTCGCAGGTTTGACTTTCAAATTTGGAGGTAAAGATACTGACGGAGACGGAATTTATGATAAAGATGATGCTTGTCCAGAAGTTGCTGGATTAAAACAATTCAAAGGATGTCCTGATACAGATGGTGATGGAATTATCGACGGAAGTGACTCTTGTCCAGATGTTGCTGGTTTAGCTGAATTACAAGGTTGTCCTGATACAGATGCTGATGGTATTGCTGATAAAGATGATGCATGTCCAGAAGTTGCAGGTCCTAAAGCATTAAACGGTTGTCCAGATGCTGACGGTGATGGTATCGCTGACAAATCTGACAAATGCCCTCAAGTTAAAGGACCAAAAGAAAACGGTGGTTGTCCTTGGCCAGATACTGACGGAGACGGTGTATTAGACAAAGATGATAAATGTGTTGACGTTAAAGGAACTGTGGCAAACAATGGTTGTCCTGAAATTTCAGAAGAGCAAGTAAACAAATTGAATGCTTATGCTAAAACCATTTTGTTCAACTCTGGAAAATCATCTTTCCAACAACAAACATTCGTAGTATTGCAATCAATCACGGCTATCTTAAAAGAATATCCTTCTTCTAAATTTACTATTGAAGGGCACACCGATAGCGATGGTAAAGATGCTTCGAACCAAAAATTATCAGAAGATAGAGCAAAAGCGGTTAAAGATTATTTAGTAACTAATGGAATTACTGCAGATAGATTATCTTCAGCTGGTTTCGGTGAATCTAAACCAATTGACTCTAACAAAACTAATGCTGGTAAAGCTAACAATAGAAGAGTAGAAGTGAATTTAGTAAAATAATTTCTTTAAAATATTTACTTAAAAACGCCCCGATTTATCGGGGCGTTTTTTTTATTTTTATAAAATGATAACAACTTCTTTTTTAGATAAAATCGCACAAGTCTTACTTGAAAACTATTCTGAAAACCTTTCGGATGTTGTTGTTGTATTACCTAATAAAAGAGCCAAAATATTTCTAATTGAAGCCCTAAAAAAACAAACGAGCAGCACTATCTTTTCTCCCGAAATAATCAGCATTGAAGACTTTATTCAAGAAATTTCAGGAATCCGATCTGTTGATGCAGTTGAATTATTATTTCAATTCTATGAGGTTTATGTTGGCCTAACAGAGAAAAGTAACCAACAGTCATTTGAAGTCTTTGCCAATTGGGCTAAAACGCTATTACAAGATTTCAACGAAATCGATCGGTATCTCTTAAATCCAGATAAAGTTTTAAAATATCTTGACGATATTAAAGAAATTGAACATTGGTCTCTGGATAAAGAAAACCAGACGGAATTAATCCAAAAACATCTCGCTTTTTGGAAATTATTACCTCATTATTATCATTCTTTTTATGCCTATTTACTCAACAAAGGGATTGGATATCAAGGAATGATTTATCGGGAAGCAGTAAAAAAATTATCCAATTTCGCTCTAGAATTGCAAAACAAACCGATTTTTTTTGCAGGATTCAATGCTTTAAATAAAGCCGAAGAAACCATTATCCAACACCTGATAAAAGAAAACAACGCCTTTGTTTATTGGGATATTGACCAAACTTTTTTAAATGATTCTTCTCATGATGCCGGATTATTTATGAGACGATTTAAAGCGCAATGGGATCATTATAAATCGAATCCATTTGAATGGATTGCCTCTGATTTTTCAACCTCCAAAAAAATTGAAATTATTGGCACTCCAAAATCAATAGGGCAAGCAAAAATTGTTGGGAGTATTGTTGAAAAGGAACTTAGCGCGAATCCAAATGGTTCTTTAAATCATGTTGCAGTCGTTCTTGGAGAAGAAAGTCTTTTGATTCCAGTGTTGTATGCATTACCCGAAACCGTTGGAGCTTTAAATGTTACAATGGGGTACTCTACTAAAAATAATCCCGCACAAATTCTAATTGCGAAATTATTCAAAATGCACGTAAATGCAGCATCAAGAAACGCATCAAATTATGTGTATTACTATAAAGATGTCGTAACTATTTTAACACATCCTTTGGTCGAGCCTTATGTTAATGCACGAGATTTAGTAAATACGATTCATCTCAATAATTATAGTTTTATTACTCACAAACGTTTGTTCGAACTTTATAATAATGACAATTTTTTCTTTGATTTATTATTCAAGCCTTGGAATCAACAAACGGTAACCGTTTTGGATACGATTTCTACCATTCTGCAAGAAATCAAGAAACAGCTTAGCAATGAAATTGAAGAAGAAAAAATCAGCAAGTCTTTTGTATATGCGGTTTTTAAAGTAATCAATAAGCTGATTAGTTATTACTCCCAATACCAGCATACCGACAAACTAGAAACCCTATTTTCAATTTACAAACAAGTGATTGAGGTAGCGGAAGTTTCTTTTGAAGGGGAACCTCTAAACGGCCTTCAAATAATGGGCGTTCTAGAGAGTAGGGTGTTGGATTTTGATACCGTGATAATAACGGCGATGAATGAAGGGAAGTTTCCCGCCGGGAAGTCTCAAAATTCATTTATACCTTACGATGTTAAAAAGGAATTGGGATTGCCAACATTTAAAGAAAAAGATGCGATTTACACCTACCATTTCTATCACTTACTGCAACGGGCTAAAAAGGTCTTTCTTATTTATAATACCGAAAGTGAAGGCATCGATGCCGGAGAAAAAAGTCGTTTTATTACACAACTTGAAATCGAAAAACAACCCAACCATATTCTATCACACGAGATTTATAGTGTTGCTGTTCCTGAAATCACTATAGAACCTGTTGTCATTCCTAAGTCGGAAATGATTCTGACAAGGCTCAGGGAAATTGCCCAAAAAGGATTTTCGCCTTCGGCATTAACGTCCTATGTCCGAAACCCTATCGATTTCTATTTCCAAAAAATATTGAACATCAGAGAAGTCGAAGAAGTCGAAGAAAATATAGCGCTAAACACTTTAGGAACTATTATTCACGAAGCGCTTAAAGATTTATACGAACCTTTTGTTGATAAAATTTTGACCCTCGAGGACATGAAGTCTTGTTTGACCATAATGAATGACGTTGTTTTAAAACAATTCAAATTGGTATATAAAGAAGGAGAAATAAAAAAAGGACGCAATTTATTGGCTTTCGAAGTAGCCAAAAGAAACGTTTCTAATTTTTTAAAATTGGAAATGGATAACATCGTAAAAGGAGATACCATCAAAATCCTATTTCTTGAACAACGATTTGAACGAATTATAGAACATCCTTCCTTACCCTTTCCAATTAAAATTGGGGGCTCTGTAGATCGAATTGAAGAAAGAAACGGAAACATCCGGATTATTGATTATAAAACCGGAAAAGTTGATAAAGGAAACGTAGTGTTAAAAACATGGAAAGGTTTAACAGAAGATATTAAAAACGATAAAATCATTCAGATTTTAGCCTATGCTTATCTGTTTGAAGCCGAAGCAAAAGGAAAGCCAACAGAAGCAGGG
Organism: Bifidobacterium breve; assembly: GCA_943326765.2. Classification (GTDB taxonomy): domain Bacteria; phylum Bacteroidota; class Bacteroidia; order Flavobacteriales; family Flavobacteriaceae; genus Flavobacterium. Next base: position 7,541 of record CALPUN020000054.1, read on the forward strand.
ATTATTTCTTTCAAAAATTTAAAATCAGGATTTCTGCCATTTACTTTCAAAGAAGATAAGGACGAAACTACATTAATTGATAGGAGTATTTTAGAAAACTACATAGAACAAATCGCAATCTTATTAAATGAAATTCTAGATAAATCGCTTCCTTTTGCAGCGAAAATATAACGGCACCATCAAGTTATATTATTTTCAAAAATCCCAATAAAGCAAGCTTCAATTCCGATTGATTTTCGATGTGACTCATATGTCCGTCAGGAAAAACAACCAACTTTACGCTCGTATTAACTAGTTGCCCCAAGTTTTCTTCATAATTTAAAACAGGATCTTGTTTGCCTAAAACAATCATTTTGGGATAAGAATTGAGATACAACAAAAATTCTCGGTCCTTCCGAATCTTCATGCCTTCTAAAGCCGCTACAATTCCTTGCAAAGGGGTTTGTAAAGCTTGAAGTTTGACAGATTCTATTTCTCCAATTAATGTTGTTCTATTAATTTCACTAAACAAGTTCGCTATGGAAAGCCGAACAAAGGAAGTATAGTCTTTTTTCACAGCTTTGATAGCCCGATCACGATTGGCTTTTCTTTCGAGACTATCGGCTTTTGAGGTAGAGTTTACTAGAATCAATCCTTTCATAAATTCAGGATATAATTCTGCGAAGGCCAAAGCCACATAGCCGCCCATAGAATGCCCCAAAAAAACCGCTTTACGAATACGCAATTTAGTCAATAGATCATGAATCATAGCGGCTTGATCTTCCATTTCGTGAATGTAACCCTTACAAGAAGTAGCGCCGTGTCCAAGCAAATCAACAGTAAGTACCCGATGTTTTTTGGACAACTCCGGAATAAAAGCCGCCCACATTTTCTGATTTTCTAAAAAACCATGAAGTAAAACCACAGTGGTTCCTTTTCCAGAATCGGAATAAGCTACAGTTGTGTTTTTATACGTTGTTGTTTTTAATTCCATAAACGGATGCAAAAAGCAGTTGCAAAAATAATTTTAAAAAACGATCCAAAAAGAAAACGGTTCACAAATTTGCAAACCGTTTTAATTTAAAGTAGTACCTGTTAAACATTCATCAAATGCTCAATTTCATCGATTTCAATAGGGATGTTGCGCATTAAATTAAAGGGCTCCCCTTTCTCTTGAACGACAACATTGTCTTCCAATCGAATACCAAATCCTTCGGCAGGGATATAAATACCAGGCTCTACGGTAAAAACCATATTGGCTTTAATAGGCTCGTGCAACAAACCATAATCATGTGTGTCTAGCCCCATGTGATGCGATGTTCCGTGCATAAAATATTTTTTATAAGCTGGCCAATCCGGATTTTCATTCTGCACATCGGATTTATCAATCAATCCCAAGCCTAACAATTCGGACGTCATTAGTTTGCCAACTTCAATATGATATTGTTTCCAAAGCGTTCCAGGAGTCAACATTTTTGTAGCTTCATTTTTCACACGCAAAACGGCGTTGTAAACCGCTTTGTGTCTATCCGAATAGCGACCAGAAACCGGAATTGTACGGGTTAAATCGCTGGAATAATTTGCATATTCCGCCGCGACATCCAATAAAATTAAATCACCGGACAAACATTGCTGATTGTTTTCAATATAATGAAGCACATTTGCGTTGTTACCAGAAGCGATAATCGGCGTATACGCAAATCCTTTCGATCGATTGCGAACAAACTCATGAATCAATTCGGCTTCAATTTCATATTCCATCACATTTGGTTTTACAAACGACAAAAGCCTTCTAAAACCAAGTTCTGTAATGTTACAAGCTTGTTGAATTAAATCCAATTCTTCACTTTCTTTTACCGAACGCAATCGCTGTAAAATGGGATTGCTTTTCGCTACTTGATGCGCCGGATATTTTGCTTTCCACCATTTCACAAAACGATCTTCCCGAGTTTCTGTTTCTACGGTTGCGCGATAATGCTCGTTAGTGTTAATGTAAATCGTATCGGAATACGTCATCATTTCATTCAATATTTTATAAAACGCCGTCAACCAGTATACCGTTTTGATTCCGGAAACTTCAAACGCTCGATCTTTGGTGAGTTTTTCACCTTCCCAAACGGCGATATGCTCGCTGGTTTCTTTCAAAAACAACATTTCGCGTTGGTGTGCGTATGGTGCATCAGGAAAAAGCAATAAGATGCTCTCTTCTTGATCGACACCCGATAAATAGAAAATGTCCCGATGCTGCGCAAAAGGCAACGTGCTATCGGCAGAAACAGGGTAAATATCATTAGAATTAAAAACAGCAACACTGTTGGGCTTCATTTGAGCACAAAATTTCGCGCGGTTTTTAATAAATAAATGGCGGTCAATTTGATGGTATTTCATGATGATGGATAATTTAGAATACAAATCTAATCAATCCATTTGTAATAACGTGCACCAATTAAGTTCGGAATTTCATTTTCGATGCGATCCAAAATCCATTCTTTTTGCGGTTTTCGAACGGGTTGTTTCTGCTCTTTTTTGTGCAGTTTTTCGTAAGTATTGAAGTCAATTTCTAGACTTTCACTCAAAGTTTCAAACAACCTGACCTTACCAATAGCACTTTTCCAATCCGATTGAACGGTTCCTTCAAAGACCTTAGATTTGGAACCGCTTCCATAAGCTAAAAACCCAAAAGTTTTGCCTGATATTTCCGTTTGTGCTTCGTAAAAATGCGCCAAAGTTGAAACCAATCCCATAAAAATAGAACCAGTGTATAAATTACCAATCAAAGAAGAGGCTCGTTCGGCGGGTTGTAACTTCTCGGCAACAAATTTTTGGTAGACTTCTGATTTAGCCACTTCTTTTATTTTACTTTGATAGTCTGCCGCCATAAGATCCAGCGATTCCGTTTTGGCTTGAGCATCTAAAGCATAAATTTCGGGAAGCATTCGTCTTCCTTGAAAAGCATAGGGCAAGTGCATGATGATGCTTTCCCAAGTAGGATACAAAGATGCCGATGTTTCTTTTAATTTCTTGAAGGAAAAATAGGCGTTTCGGGTTCGATCCATATAACATTGATTCGAATATTGGCCATCAAATACCGGTTGTTCTTTATGAATTTCGATAGTGGCCTCTAAGTTTTCAAACCAAGGTTCGTTCGTGTGGGTTTGAGTAATATCGCTTTTGGATAGTTTTCGATAAGGTTTAAAAAAATCGAAAACGCCTTTGGAGTTCGTAGCCCAGTGGTTTTCGAAAGCCATTATTCGGGGATTGAAACTGATTAACATCGCTAAAGCGCCAGCACCTTGTGTATATTCTCCAGTGGAGTTTAGATCGTATTTTGCAATATCGGTAGTAACCACAATGGCTTTTTTGGCGGGATTCAAGCGAATGAAATCGATACAATTTTGAAGCGCATCAACACCGCCTATGCAGGCAAAAGTGAAGTCAACCACGTCGCATTCGGCTAAAGCATCAAGCCCGAATTTCTGCTCCATTAACGCAATCAGAAACGAAGCAATAGGTTTTGAATTATCAATTCCGCTTTCAGTACCAACATATATTCGGGCAATTTCACTCCAATTAATTGGGTGGTCTTCTATTAATTTGGTCAATGCATTGGCGCCAAAAACGACCGAGTCTTGATGAGTATCGGGCAATGTCATTTGAAGCAAACCCAATCCTTTTTCTAATTTTTCAGGATCAATATTTCTTTCATTTGCTATGGTTTTGATTGGCAAGTGTATTTTAGCCACATCAAAGGCAATAGCATCAATTCCTATTTTCATTTTCATTTTTTTAAGCTCACAAAATTACCAATATGAATGGCAACAAAGCGGCTTTTTAATTTGAAATACTCGGAGATTTGAAATTTTTATGGATTTGAAATTTTTAAAAGCAGTTTGTTAGTAAATCAATAATATTATTATAATGTATCGGTTTAATACCTATTTTAGTAAGAATTTTAAAAAACAGTTTATGAAATTTCGAATAGCATTACTAGCATTTTTTTATGCCCATTTGTTTTTTGCACAAGACCGAATGCCGTACCAAATTTTTGATGCTAGTGGCAAACAAGTATCTTTCAAAAAAGTACTTCACTCCGCTCAAAATAATGAAGTGCTTTTGTTTGGAGAGTTTCATGACAATCCGATTGTTCATTGGTTAGAATTGGAACTCATAAAAGATGTAGCGCAAAAAACAGAATTGGTTTTAGGAGCTGAAATGATTGAGTCTGACAATCAAACCCAATTAAATTCGTATTTAAACGGAGAAATTGATCAAAAAAAATTAGACAGTACGGCCCGACTTTGGCCCAATTATAAATCGGATTACAAGCAATTAGTTGATTTTGCTAAAGAGAAAAAATTCCCGTTTGTAGCGACAAACATTCCGAGACGGTATGCAAGTTTGGTTTTTAAAGATGGTTTTGAAGCATTGGATAAGTTGCCCGCGGAAGAAAAAAACTGGATGGCTCCTTTGCCCATTTTATATGATGAAAATTTAGCAGGTTATGCAAAAATGAGAACCGAAATTGCAGGACATGAAAGCAATAATTTACCCAAAGCACAAGCAGTAAAAGATGCTACGATGGCTTATTTTATATACAAAAACAAAAAAGAAAACACACTTTTTATTCATTTTAACGGCTCCTATCACAGCGATAATTATGAAGGGATTTATTGGTATTTAAGGAAGCTTCAACCCAACATGAAGATCATTACGATTGCTACGGTCACTCAAAAAAAAGTAGAAAAACTGGAAAAGGAGCATTACAATAAAGCCGACTTCATTCTCGTTATAGATCAAGATGTAACCACATCCTATTAAATTCTTAGAATAAGTATCAATTTAAATATAGTGATATGAGTAGCCGCCTCTTTTTTTCTTTTGTAATTTGCCCCATTATTTTTATGCTTATATCTTGCGAAAAGGAAGATATAAAAACAGAACCGCTACTAATAGTGAAATTTAAATTTAACAAAAATCAAGCGCGTCTAAACAATCTTGGGCAGCCAACAGTTGTGCCAAACGGCAATGCAGCTTTGTCACCAAATTTTCATTTCATTTCCTCACATTATTTAGAATTAGCGCCTACCGCCAACACCCAATTAGGGGCAGGTGAAATACTGTACCATGCTCCAGAAACGGTTGAAGGAGGAAGCAATGCCATTGACTTTAGCAAGTCAAAAATAGTAGCGGAAGACGAAACTTTTTTAGCCATTCCCTTGCGTTTAATTCCTACAGGAAGTTATGAATGGGTTCGAGTTTCCTTGTCTTATCAAAATTATGACATCGCGGTACGCAATTCAGGAAGCGATTACATAGGGACTTTAGCTAGTTTTGTGGGCTTTAACACTTATGTAAAAAGCTACAATATTGGCAACAGTTTTTTTCAAATAGATGCTAATAAATTACAAGGATATTGGGGGTTTGCTCTAAACGATACCGGCTATTCTACTCAAGGTCAAGCGCCGTCTGGAGGAACTACCGTTCCAAACCCTTTAGCTGCCACATCGCCAATCCCGGCAGGATCATGTGTGGTTACAGGAAAATTTCTAAATAAATTGGTAGTTACCGGAAATGAAAAAAACAATCTAGTTGTTACGCTTTCACTATCGATTAATAATAGTTTTGAATGGCATGAGGTAACTCCAGACGGCAAATACGAACCAGCTATTGGTGAAAATGTTGTTGACATGGGTTTGCGTGGGTTAATTCCGTCTTATCAATACCAATAACACTCTTTTTGTTTAATAATACTATCGAAAATAAAGCATTCCGATTTGTTTTATGGAATACTTTTTATGCTTTTGAATTAAACATTTTAAAATGATTATAAATTACATCGAAAAGATTGTAGTTAAGGTCAAATAGCCTTATTTTTGTTTGATTTTTAAAACAAATTATTCAATTCTTATGGCAAAATCTGCAATATTAAAGTCATCAATCGCAAAGAAATATTGGATGGCTCTAACAGGTTTATTTTTATGCTTGTTTTTAACAGGTCACTTAGCAGGAAATCTTCAATTAATTTTTAGCGACGCATTACACTTCAACCAGTATGCCTTGTTTATGACCTCCAATCCAGCTGTAAAAATACTTTCTTACCTGACGTACATTTCTATTCTTTTTCACGCGGTTGATGGGATTATGTTGACTTTCCAAAACAAAGCGGCAAGACCTATTCAATATGCTAAAAACAATCCTTCAAAAAACAGTGCTTGGGCCTCAAGAAACATGGCGATTTTAGGAACGGTCATTCTTGTTTTTATTGTAACACACATGGTTAACTTCTGGGCAAAAATGCATTTTGATGAAAATATGCCATTGCAAACCGTTATGATTCAAGCTCAAGGGCAACCTCAGGAGTTTTACCTAACTACCGATGGAGGTTATTTACCCAAGGCACAAGTAGATCAAAAAATGATTTTAATTAAGGATCGAACCAATTTTTATGATGCTGGCGCCAATGTGAAAATTAAAGAAGGATACAAAGATTTGTATAAAATTACCGTTGCCTTTTTTAAAGACCCAAAGTACGGATTGATTTTCACTTTGCTGTATGTTTTGTCTATGTTGGTGTTGTCGTTCCACTTGTTACACGGATTTAAGAGTGCTTTCCAGTCGATTGGATTGAATCACCCAAAATACACACCAACCCTAACCTTCTTTGGAAAAGCTTTTGCAATAGTAGTTCCCCTACTCTTTGCCATCATCCCAGTTTTCATTCATTTTTTCTTAAAATAATCAACATCAGAAATACATTATGAAGTTAGATTCTAAAATACCAGAAGGTCCAATTTCGGACAAATGGGCCGATTATAAAGATCATTTAAAATTAGTAGCGCCAAATAACCGACCTAAAATTGACATTATTGTTGTTGGAACTGGATTAGCCGGGGCCTCTGCAGCCGCTTCTTTAGGAGAAATGGGATACAATGTAAAAGCATTCTGTTACCAAGATTCACCAAGACGTGCGCACTCCATTGCAGCACAAGGAGGAATTAATGCCGCTAAGAATTATCAAAATGACGGAGACAGTACGTTCCGATTGTTTTACGATACTATAAAAGGGGGAGATTACAGAGCTCGTGAGGCTAATGTGCATCGTCTAGCTGAAGTTTCCTCTAACATAATCGATCAATGTGTGGCTCAAGGAGTTCCCTTTGCAAGAGATTACGGTGGATTGCTAGACAACCGTTCGTTTGGAGGAACTCAAGTACAACGAACATTTTATGCTGCCGGTCAAACAGGACAGCAATTATTGTTAGGGGCTTATTCTGCTTTATCGCGACAAATCGGTCAAGGACGTGTTGAAATGTTCAACCGCCACGAGATGTTGGATTTGGTAAAAGTGGATGGTAAAGCCCGAGGAATTATCGCCCGAAACTTGGTTACAGGGGAATTGGAAAGACATGCTGCCCATGCTGTAATTATTGCTTCTGGAGGTTATGGAAATGTATATTTTCTTTCTACCAATGCCATGGGAAGTAACGTAACGGCAGGTTGGAAAGTCCATAAAAGAGGGGCGTTATTCGCGAATCCTTGTTTTGTTCAAATTCACCCCACTTGTATTCCAGTGCATGGTGTAAATCAATCAAAATTGACCTTAATGTCAGAGTCTTTAAGAAACTCGGGGCGTATTTGGGTACCAAAGAAAAAAGAGGATGCAGAAGCCATTCGTGCTGGAAAATTAAAGCCTACAGACTTAAAAGAAGACGAAAGAGATTATTTCTTAGAAAGAAGATACCCTGCTTTTGGGAATTTAGTTCCAAGAGATGTGGCGTCAAGAGCAGCTAAAGAACGATGTGATGAAGGATTCGGAGTAGAAGCAAACAATACTAATGAAGGTGTTTATTTAGATTTTTCTACCGAAATTCACAATAAAGGAAAACAAACGGCTTACGCTAAAGGAAATCATAATGCTTCTGAAGAAGAAATCACCGCATTAGGAAAGAAATGGTTGGAAGAAAAGTATGGCAACTTGTTTGAAATGTACCAAAAAATAACGGATGAGAATCCATATGAAACACCAATGAAAATCTACCCAGCGGTGCATTATACTATGGGCGGTGTTTGGGTGGATTACAATTTACAATCTACTATTCCGGGTTGTTTCGTGGCAGGAGAAGCTAATTTCTCAGATCATGGAGCCAATCGATTAGGCGCCTCTGCCTTGATGCAAGGATTAGCCGACGGTTATTTTGTATTGCCTTACACGGTTTCGAATTATTTGGCGGATGAAATTCGAACAGGAAAAATTTCAACCGCA
>CALPUN020000055.1 GCA_943326765.2 Bifidobacterium breve
ATTTTTTTCCTTTCGCCACGATATCTAGGTGGTTTCTATTGTTATTGGAGAGTAGTAGTGGCAAGAAATAAAGCGCATTCAAAGCACCCCAAATGATGAATGTCCAATTGGCACCATGCCAAAATCCGCTTACGATGAAAATAATAAAGGTGTTTCTAATTTTCATAGGCATTCCGCCTTTGCTACCGCCTAGCGGAATGTATAGATAATCTCGGAACCAAGAGGAAAGCGAAATGTGCCAACGGCGCCAAAATTCGGCAATATCTCTAGAGAAATACGGGAAATTAAAATTCCGCAGCAAGCCGATTCCGAAAAGTTTGGCAGTTCCTAGAGCTATATCCGAATACCCAGAAAAATCCGCATAGATTTGAAACGAAAAGTAAAAAGCGCCCATAAATAGGGAAATCGAATTCATGTTTTCGTAATTGTTGAAGATTTCATTGGCATATTGCGCGCAACTATCGGCAATAACTACTTTTTTAAACAATCCCCAAATAATTTGGTATACTCCGTCAATGGCTTTGGTGTAATCGAATTCTCTTTTTTTCTTTATTTGGGGTAAAAGATGGGTAGCTCGTTCGATTGGCCCTGCTACGAGCAATGGAAAGAAACTAACAAAAACGGCATACTCTGTAAAATTCTTTTCGGCTTTGATTCGGTTTTTATAAATATCGATGACATACGACAAGCCATGAAAAGTATAAAACGAAATGCCAACGGGTAAGATTATTTTTAGTGTCCACGGACTCACTTGAAAACCAAAGTTTGAAATAAACTCAGCAAAAGAAGTTGCGAAAAAATTGTAGTATTTGAACACACCTAAGAACCCTAAATTGACTATAACGCTAAGCCAAAACCAAAACTTTTTAGTTTTTAGCGTCTTGGATTCTTCCATTTTCAAACCGGTAAAGTAATCTAATAAAGTAGAGAAAATAAGCAAGAACATGAACCTCCAATCCCAACAAGCATAGAAAAAGTAACTAGAAATAAGTAGTAATCCATTTTGGTACTTTAGTTTTTTATAGGTCACAAACCAATACAAGATAAAAACTATGGGTAAAAATATCGCGAAATGAAAGGAGTTGAAAAACATTTATTTTACTAAAATTTTAAATGTGTTGATGATTTTGTAAATATATTAAAAAGTAACCTCCTAAATATTGTGAATAGGTATTTAAAATAAAAAAGCCACCTTTTACAAAGTGGCTTTTTAGTAAAGGAATGGAAAGCATCTAGCGTTGCTCCATAGTTTTGAACTCCCGCAATGGGTGTCCGGTATAAATTTGTCGTGGTCTTCCGATAGGTTCTTTGTTGATTCGCATTTCTTTCCATTGTGCAATCCATCCTGGCAAACGTCCTATGGCGAACATTACGGTGAACATGTCGGTTGGAATTCCTAAAGCTCTGTAGATAATCCCCGAATAAAAATCAACGTTGGGATATAATTTTCTAGATACAAAATACTCGTCTACTAAAGCGGCCGCTTCTAATTTCTTAGCAATTTCAAGAATCGGATCATCAACTCCTAAAGTGTTTAGCACCTCATCGGCTGCTTTCTTAATGATTCTTGCTCTTGGATCAAAGTTTTTGTAGACGCGGTGTCCGAAGCCCATCAAACGGAACGGATCTTCTTTGTCTTTGGCCTTGGCCATATATTTGTCGGCATCACCTCCATTTTTATGAATTTCTTCCAACATTTCTAACACCGCTTGATTCGCACCTCCGTGTAATGGTCCCCAAAGAGCGGATACTCCTGCAGAGATGGAAGCAAACAATCCGGCGTGAGAAGAACCTACAATTCTTACGGTAGATGTGGAACAGTTTTGTTCGTGATCGGCATGCAAGATGAACAATTTGTCTAAGGCATCTATGACTGTTTTATTGGCTGTATAAGGTCCGGTAGGCAATTCAAACATCAAGTGCATGAAGTTTTCTACATAACCTTTGGTATTGTCGTAGTAATTCAAAGGATATCCCATCATTTTTCGATAGGTCCAAGTAGCGATTACTAAGAATTTTCCCATGGTTTTACATACCGCTTCATACATTTCTTTTTCATTATCCACATTGACGACTTTCGGGTTGAAAGCGGTTAATGCGCTTGTCAGTGAAGACAGAACACCCATTGGATGCGCTGTTTTTGGAAACCCATCAATGATGTTTTTCATTTCCTCGTTGACCAAAGTATATTTGCGAATATCGGTTTCAAATTGAGATAATTGTTGTTTGGTTGGTAATTCCCCAAATATGACCAAATACGCCACTTCTAAGAAATCGGCTTTGTCTGCTAAGTCTTCGATAGCGTAACCGCGGTACCGAAGAATTCCTTCTTCACCGTCGAGGAAAGTGATTTCACTTGTACAAGAACCCGAATTTTTATACCCAGGATCCATGGTGATCGCACCTGATAAGTCACGCAATTTATTGATATCGATTCCAACTTCGTTTTCGCTTCCAACGATTATGGGAAATTCATACTTCTTTCCGTCTAGTTCTAAAATGGCTGTCTTTGACATAATATAAAAGGGAATTTTTTTCTTTGAAATAATAATTTAACAAAATTAGGGAAATCGAAGTGAATTAAAAAATGAATTTTGCAATGAAATTGTTAATAAATATATAAATAACAAAAAAGATTTCTATGGCAATAGACTTCGAAGCGTTTTTATCAATTCTACTTCCTACTAGCAACGATTCTTTGACCTAAAACAGGCTTGTTTAGAACTAAGAATTTACACGAAAAAGCAACGGAATTGTTCGCTTCCCTTATTATATAAAAAAACCTGACTAGCTTCCTAATCAGGTTTTTATGATATTGAAAGGACAGCTTATTTAAACGCCTTCAATCCCGGAAAATAAGCAGTATCGCCTAATTCCTCTTCGATGCGAAGTAATTGATTGTATTTCGCCATTCGGTCTGAACGAGAAGCGGATCCTGTTTTAATTTGACCACAGTTTAACGCTACGGCTAAATCGGCAATGGTGTTGTCTTCGGTTTCTCCGGAACGGTGCGACATTACTGAAGTGTATCCCGCATTTTTCGCCATATTTACCGCGGCAATGGTTTCGGTCAAGGTTCCGATTTGGTTTACTTTTACGAGGATTGAATTCGCAATTCCTTTTTCGATTCCGGTTGACAAACGTTCTACATTGGTTACGAATAAGTCGTCTCCTACCAATTGGGTTTTCGCTCCGATTAGTTCGGTTAGGTATTTCCATCCGTCCCAATCGTCTTCTTGCATACCGTCTTCGATAGAAATGATTGGGTATTTGGCAGCCAATTCGGCTAAATATTCTGCTTGTTCTTTAGACGTTCTGATTTTACCAGTAGTTCCTTCGAATTTGGTATAATCGTATTTTCCATTCACATAAAATTCAGAAGCAGCACAATCTAAAGCAATCATGATTTCGTCTCCGAATTTGTATCCTGCATTTTCTACTGCTTTTTTGATTGTATCAATAGCATCTTCGGTTCCTCCCGCTAAGTTAGGTGCAAAACCACCTTCGTCTCCCACTGCCGTTGAAAGATTACGGTCGTGCAATACTTTTTTCAAATGATGAAAAATCTCTGTTCCCATTTGCAACGCATGTGAAAATGAGGTGGCCTTTAACGGCATAATCATGAATTCTTGAAAAGCAATTGGCGCATCCGAATGCGAACCACCGTTGATAATATTCATCATCGGAACCGGAAGGGTATTGGCAGAAACGCCCCCAACGTATCGATACAAAGGCATTCCCAATTCGTTAGCTGCTGCTTTCGCCGCTGCTAGAGAAACCCCAAGAATGGCATTAGCACCTAAATTGGATTTGTTAGCCGTTCCGTCTAAATCAATCATGCGTTGGTCGATTTGATTTTGTTCGAAAACAGAAGTTCCTAGTAACTCTTCCGCAATTTTGGTATTGACATTTTCTACTGCTTTCAAAACTCCTTTCCCAAGGTAGGCTTTTCCCCCATCACGCAACTCTACCGCTTCGTGTTCTCCAGTAGAAGCCCCAGAAGGAACAGCGGCTCTTCCTAACACTCCGTTTTCGGTAATTACATCCACTTCAATAGTTGGATTTCCTCTAGAATCGAAAATTTGTCTTGCGTGAATTTTGATAATAATGCTCATGATGTATGTTTTAAATGTTGACCCGAACACAAACGTCCGGATGATAAATTCTGTTTATAAAACACAAATATATTATATCCTTTTTAATGATAATAGAAAAACGGGAATCTTATTAACGAAATCGATGTAATTCTTCCTATTCAAAATAGAGCCTTGTTTCAAGAAAACTGCAAAGGGAATTTCCCATTTCCTCTTTCCCAAAAACGCAACAAACATTAAAAACTATTGTACGAGAAATTCGTGTTAAAAAAAGCCACGTTGTAAAGTCATAAATAAACCATAGTACATCGTTATTTCTTTAAAACAAGACCATTACGCTACATAGTATCAATTAAAAAAAACCTAAACTATGATATAAATCATGATTACAGCTAATAAGTCGACCTAAATTTGATTAACATTTATTTAACAAAATTCTTAGATTATGAAAACAACAAAGAGTAGCTTTTTAATTTTTGCTTTACTAGCTTTTGTAATGCAAAGTTGTACACATGATGTATATACAGATCCACAAGCATCGATTAAAGACGCCTACGATAACGCAGACGCTGTAAATGGTGCTAAATTATTCTCTAATTTTCAACATGTTGATGCTGGATGGCCGGCGGTAACTCAAGCCGACATTAATGCAGATGCCTCTTTAGCGGGGCTCTTAGGGTGGCCTAATCCCAAATTTGCGAGTGACCCCACCATAAACATTATGGATATTGCCACACCTCCAAGCGGAACCGCACAAAAAAACAGAAGTTTTTATTCTTGTGTAGGTTGTCACGCTGTAGATGGCATGGGTCGCGACGAAGTGGGAAACAAAACAAAAGTAGCCATCGCGCAGCCTGATTTTGCGATAAGCCACTTACGAGATTGTAAAACATGGGACATTACCACTTTATTCAACAAAATTAAAAATGTGGGAGGACGACAAATTGATCCTACCAAAACTGCCAATGGCGCAGACCTTTCTTTAGGAGGACAAACCCATCCCGATTATAGTAGAATTCTGACCGATGAGAAAATTTGGGATCTAGTAAAATGGCTAAAAGAAGGTGCTATTTATAATGAAAGTACCGCAGAAAACCCAGGGGGCGATTTATATTCTGTTACTACATCGGGAGTATATGCCGTACCTCAAACGGTTCCCGCTCCTTATGCAGCGTTTTCAAATTTAGGCGGTGTGGATGGTGATGAAGTTGCCGGAAATGCTATTTATATCGCGAGATGTGTCGTTTGTCATGGTCTCGACGGACATGGAACTACCAACGCACAAGGGCCGCACTTAGGTTTAGGGGAAGTCAACGGGAGTGGTGCCGCCAATGCAACCATACCCGGAACAACAACTAAAAAATATGGTATCGGACCGTTTATGAGATACCGAACTCCAGATGGAATATTGAAAATTATAGCGGGTCAATTTGGAACCACTCCATGGATGACTTCTACTCCGATTTCTAGAGAAGAAATGAAAAATTTACTAAAAGCATTTAGCAATACTTCTAGATTCCCTGACTTCGACACAGCACTTCCTAATCCTTAAATAAGGAGAAATTACAAGGATTAAGAAACTTATATAAATAATCAAAAACACATAAAATGAAAAAAATATTTCAATTCCTAAGCATCCTATCTTTAAGCTTGCTTGCTAGTTCTTGCTACAAAGATGTACTCCCTGAACCACCAGCATTAGCAGCGGTCTCTTATAAAAAAGACGTTCAGAACTTATTTAACAAAAATTGTGTTGGCTGTCACAAAGGCGCTACCAATACAGATCCGAATTTGACCATTGGAAATTCGTATACTTCTTTAACAGCATTAACTGATGAGGGAGAAGTATTTGTGGTTCCCAACAACGCTTCCCAAAGTATTTTATTCCGAGTTTTAAAAGGCGACGGTTTTGCTCAAATGCCTCCCAATGGTGCTTTGAGTCAAAGTAAAATAAAAATGATCGAAAAGTGGATTAACGACGGTGCACTGAATAATTAATTACAAAAAAGAAATCATGAAACTAATTAAATCAATTTTTATATCAGTGTTAGTGTTGCCAATGTGGATTACCGCTCAAGAAAGTAAAGATTCTGTAGCACCAGCAACCAAAGCAAAACTAGAACGTACCGCTTTTGAAAGTAGTGCCTTAATTGACAATCAAACCAATGTGGTGTATACTAAAGGAACTATAGAATTTACTATGAATCACCGATTCGGATTGGTCAATGGTACCAACGATATGATTGGTATTTGGGCGCCCGCAAACATTCGTTTAGGTTTGACCTATTCGATTACCAACTGCATCGCAGTGGGATTGGGAGCTAGTAAAGACAACCGGTTTATGGACTTCAATTTAAAAGGAGCGCTTCTAAAACAAACTCGAGACAACCACATGCCGATCAGCGTCACTTTTTATGGTAATGCTGTTCGAAGTGACCTTCCAAAAAGCACTTTCAAAAATGACTCCGACCGGTTTTCGTTCTTCAGTCAGTTGATCATTGCCCGACGCTTTAGCCCCAACATTTCCGTTTTGGTAGCACCAAGCGTTTCGCACTATAACTATATCGAACGTCCAATGAAAGGCGATGTGTTTGCGGCCACCGTTGGTGGAAGAGTGAAAATTACACCCTCTGCCGCGGTGATTGTCGAATCTACGATTCCAATTTCTACTTATAAAGGCAGTAACGACATAAAACCGGGAATAGGATTGGGATTAGAATATTCTACTGGCTCTCACGCTTTCCAATTGTTTGTTACCAATTATAAAGGAATTATGCCACAACAAAACATTGTGTTCAATCAAAACGACTTTTTTAGAAGCCAATACCTGATCGGATTTAACATTACCCGTTTGTGGCACCTATAATTTGAAAGGTATGGAAGATTCTAAAAACAAAGCAATAGCTGCAATTAGCAGAAGAGGATTTTTACCACTACTTGGTAGTGGTTTAATCCTCCCTTTGTTGGGTTTTGGCAAACCTACTACAGCTATTTCCGATGACGAAGAAGAATATCAAACACTCTTAAAACCTGACGGAACAACCGTTCGCGTTAAAAAAAGTGTGTTGGTCAATTCCAAAATCATTGAAAAAAACATGTCCAACAAATCCCTATTAGGGTGGTTGAAAAACAAATAATATTATGGAAGAAAAACACCAACCCTCCAAACGGAAATTCTTCGAACTAGGCATTAAATTTGGATTGTTAGCTACCGCGGGAACGGTCATTGCTTCAAAAGCTTTTGCTGGAGAAGATTCTGGAGAAACCGTTGAATTACTGTCTACCGATGGAACTTTAATGCAAGTCCCTGTCTCTGAAGTCCAAGAAGTTTCAATAAAACCTACAGGATACAATCCGAGAGTCGGTTTTCCTGGTAAAAAGTTTGTCATGGTCGTTGATTTGGCCAAATGTAAAAACGCCTTGAAATGCCAAAATGCCTGTAATAAAGGCCATTACATCACGGGTGAAAATGCATGGCTCAAAGTATACAAAATGCAAGAATCGGAAGAAACGGCTCCTTACTTTATGCCCACACAATGCCAGCACTGCGACAAACCACCTTGCGTAAAAGTATGTCCTGTCGACGCCACTTTCAAACGGGAAGACGGCATTGTATTAATTGACAACGAACGTTGCATCGGTTGCCGTTTTTGCATGGCTGCTTGCCCCTATTCTATTCGGGTATTCAATTGGAACGAACCCGAACAAGGTGTTATCGAAAACAAAGAAGAGTATACTCCCGATTTTTGTGGAGAACCCAGCGTAAAAGGTACCGTAGACAAATGCGATTTTTGCCCGCATCAAATTGTAAAAGGCGAACTTCCGTTCTGTGTTCAAGCGTGTCCCAATGACGTGTTTGCTTTTGGAGATATGTATGAAGATGCCGTAACCAATGGTAGCGGAGAAACATTCCAATTGAGTAAACTTTTAAAAGACCGTGCCGGACACCGTTTGATGGAAGGTTTGGGAACAGAGCCATCGGTGTTTTATTTACCTCCCGTAGATCGCGTTGCAGATTTTGAAGAAGGTTTAAAAAACTTCAACGGATATGAATCCGTTCATAAAAAAGACTAGCCATGAACAAAGAATATGAAAAATTAATCAACGATTTAGCTCCGAGAAAATTTGGGAAGCTGGGTCAAATTTGGGTAGGATTTTTAATGGTGGTTATTTTGTGCGCGTTGTATGCCTATTCCGTGCAATTAAGAAAAGGATTGGGAATCACCAACATGCGCGATTATGCTTTGTGGGGAGTTTACATTTCCAATTTTGTGTTTTTCGTAGCCATTAGTTTGGTGGGATCCTTAGTGACCGCAATCCTCCGATTGTCAGGAGCTACATGGAGTACGCCACTTACCCGAATCTCTGAAGTCATTGCCGTTGCGGCTATAATCATGGCGGGTTTAACCATCATCATCGATATGGGGCGTCCTGAAAGAATTTACAACATCTTTTTACACGGGCGCTTGCAATCGCCTATTATTTGGGATGTGCTGGTGATTTCCACGTATTTAGTTATAAGCATCCTGCTTTTATTTTATCCATTATTGCCCGATTTTGCAATATTAAAAAAACACTTTACCAAACAACCCAAATTGAGTAAATGGTATGGGATGCTTTCACTGAATTGGAAAGGAAATAAAGAACAAGTACACATTTACAACAAATCCATTCACACCTTATCGGTGCTAATTATTCCAGTAGCTTTTGGAATTCACACCGTAACAGCGTGGTTGTTTGCTACTACGTATCGCCCTGGCTGGGACAGCTCTAACTTTGGCCCCTATTTTATCGCGGGTGCCTTCGTGGCTGGTGCTGGTGCTGTGGTAGTCATTATGTATGTATTGCGCAAAATTCACCATTTGGAAGCTTATATCACCGACATGCATTTTGACAAAATGGGACAATTACTAGTACTGTTGTGCTTGGTATATTTGTATTTTAATGTGAATGAATACTTGGTTCCCGCCTATAAAACTACTACTGAGGAAGCCAATCATTTATACGAATTGTTTTTCGGAAGTTATGCCTTGCTATTCTGGACAGTAATTATCGGTGGACTAATCGTTCCAGTTTTGATACTTATTTTCCCCCAAGGCAGAAAACCGTTGCCCTTATTTATCGTTGGTATTTTAGTAGTTGTTGGTGCTTGGTGGAAACGTTTCATTATTGTAACCCCAACATTATTGCATCCTTTTTTACCCATTCAAGGTGTACCAAAATCTTGGCATAGTTATTTTCCAACGGGTTTAGAATGGACGATTACCTTTGGAACTTTAGCATCGGCATTGTTGATTATGACGTTACTATTTCGCTATTTGCCCATCATTCCCATCCATGAAACCGCAGAGGAAAAAGGATTGCTTGGAACCCATAAAACAAAAGCTTTATGAAACGATTCACTAGTTTATTCGACACAAAAATTATTCTAACCCTACTCATTTTTCTTTTGTTTACTGGCGCTTCTAGTTTTGGTCAAGAAGATAAAAAAAGCGTAAGCCTTACGGTGCAACATTTCAAAATCATGGGTGATAATTCCTTTTTGACTGTGGATGCTAAATCTAAAGGGAAAAACGGATTTGAACCTTGTAAAAATGTATTTTTTGAAATTTTTAAAACCGATACTACTGGCGTAGCGGCTGATCTGAAAATTGGAGCGGTCACAACCAACAAAAGCGGTAAAGGGAAATTTACGATTCCACCTGCATTTTTAGGCGCCTCTGAATCTTACAAAGTAAAATTGGAAAATAATAAAATCTATGAGGACACTGAGGAAAGTGTTTCTGTTACCAATGCAACTATCTCCGCTTCCATTGAAAAAACCGACAGCACTTATACGTTAAAAGCTCAGGTGCTCGATGCCGCCAACCATCCTATTGCGGAAGAAACCTTAAAAGTAGGATTGAAACGATTGTTTGGAAACTTAGCCGTTGGAGGTGAAGACAGTTATACCACCGATGCTGATGGCTCAATTGTCGTTCCGATTGAAAAAGGATATCCCGGAATTGATGGGAAATTAAACTTTCAAGTTTCCATTGATGAAAGTGACACCTATGGAACCGTTATGACGAATGTCAATGCTGCTTTTGGAAAACCAATTGAAGACCGATCGACCTTTAACGAACGTACCATGTGGTCACCTCCAACAAAAACACCTCTGTTTTTACTCATTGTCCCTAATGTGATCTTGATTGGTATCTGGTCGATATTGGTGCTTCTCTTTTTTAATCTGTTCAAAATTTATAAATCTAAAAATTAATTACTCATGCGAAATTTAAAATCATTGGCACTTCTCGGACTGGTTTCCTTTGTGCTGTTTTCATTTACTATTTTAATCCAGGGGAAAGTTTGGGATGTTCCGGCGAAATACAAAACCATGAAAAACCCAACCGATCTGAAAGATAAAGAAGGGGCCAACGAAGGCAAAGCGCTTTTCGTTAAACAATGCACTTCTTGTCACGGAAAAAAAGGATTGGGAGATGGTTCTAAAGCTCCAGAACTGAAAGGCGATTTAGGAGATTTTTCTTCACCCGCTACTCAAAAAGAAACCGACGGAGAATTGTTCTATAAAATCACCGAAGGCAGAGCCGACATGCCATCATTTAAGAAAAAAATTCCAGAAGATGAGGATCGTTGGTTAGTGGTCAACTATCTAAGAACTTTGAAAAAATAATATCCAATCACTCCTTGTAAATAAGCCTCTCGTTGCAAAATGAGAGGCTTTTTTTCTATTTTCCTGATTTAATATTCTCCATAAACTGATCAAATAAATAACTCGAATCGTGTGGACCCGGACTAGCTTCGGGATGGTATTGCACTGAAAAGCAGTTCTTAGATTTCATCCGCATGCCTGCCACGGTTGCATCGTTTAGGTGCAAATGAGTAATTTCTAAATCGGGATGATTTTCCAAAGCTTCTTTATTTACAGCGAAGCCGTGATTTTGAGAAGTAATTTCTCCCTTTCCAGTCACCAAGTTCTTTACAGGATGATTGATCCCCCGATGACCATTGAACATTTTGTAAGTCGGAATTCCGTTGGCCAATGCAATAATTTGATGACCTAAACAAATCCCAAATAGCGGTTTGTTGTTCTGTATAATTTCTTTTGCCACTTCAATGGCTCCCAAAAGCGGATCGGGATCTCCAGGTCCGTTGGACAAGAAATAACCATCGGGATGGAACTCGGCTAGATTCTTAAAAGTAGCATTGTAAGGAAATACTTTAATATAGCAATCTCTTGAAGCTAGGTTTCGAAGAATATTTGTTTTGATTCCCAAATCGAGGGCTGAGATTTTATAAGTAGCGTTTTCATTTCCGAAGAAATACGGCTCTTTCGTCGACACTTTGGAGGCGAGTTCTAAACCTTTCATATCCGGCACTTTCGTTAATTGAAGTTTCAAATCTTCTATCGAAGTTCCATCGGTGCAGATTACGGCATTCATGGCGCCGTGATCTCGGATGTAACTCACTAAGGCGCGCGTATCAACATCGGAAATGCAGATCAGGTTTTGCTTTACAAAATAGTCTTCTAAACTTCCGGCAGCGTCAGGCCGGGAATAGTTAAAACTAAAATTTTTACAAACCAATCCGGATATTTTAATGGAATCCGATTCGACTTCTTTGTCGTTGACACCATAATTACCAATATGTGGATTGGTGGCGACCATAATTTGTCCGAAATAGGACGGATCGGTAAAAATTTCTTGGTAGCCTGTCATTCCGGTATTGAAGCAAACTTCTCCGAAGGTTGTTCCGGAAATCCCGATAGACTTGCCGTGAAAAATGGTGCCGTCACTTAGTAGGAGGATGGCTTTTTGTCTTTTGGTGTAGCTCATTGTAGTTAGTTGTTGTTGTGCAAATTTATTTTTTTTACCGCAAAGGGCGCAAAGTTTTAACGCAAAGATTCGCAAAGGTTATGAACAAGTTGCTGAACAGTTCGAATGCCCTAGCCCGGATTGCAGCGAAAATCCTTTTTTGTTTTAGAAAAAGCCCTTCGACTGCGCTCAAGGCGACAAAAAAACAAAAAAGATTGGGAGCGGAAAGCCGGAACTAGCTCCTAAAAAAAAGACAAAAAAAAAGGATAAACTTTAAAAGTTTATCCTTGATTTGTATTGAATGAAGCATTTCATTATTCAGCTTTCTCTTCGGTGTTATCCTCAGCGGCTGGAGCTTCTGTAGCTTCCGCTTCTGGTGTAACTTCTGGAGTTTCTTCAACGATTGGCGCTTCCACTTCTGCAACAGTTTCTTCAACAACCGGAGCTTCTGCTTTTGGTTCCTCAGCAACTGGAGCTTCCGCTTTTGGAGCAGCAGGCGCAGTTGAAGCACCTTTAGCTTTGCTTCCACCACGACGGCTTTTGGCTTTTTTCTCTTCTTTTTTACCCCCGTTGTATATTTCGTTGAAATCTACTAATTCGATCATGGCCATATCGGCGTTATCTCCTAAACGATTTCCAACTTTGATAATACGAGTGTATCCGCCTGGACGATCACCTACTTTGGCAGCTACGTCTCTGAACAAATCAGTTACCGCATATTTGCTACGTAAGTAAGAGAAACAGATACGACGGTTGTGTGTAGTATCTTCTTTTGATTTTGTAATCAGCGGCTCAACGAATTGTTTTAACGCTTTTGCTTTAGCTACCGTAGTGTTGATACGTTTGTGCTCGATTAGAGAACAAGCCATATTCGCCAACATAGCTTTTCTATGTCCGGTTTGTCTGCTTAAGTGATTGAATTTTTTTCCGTGTCTCATGACGTGTTTTTTAAAACTTCATCTTGCTACAATCCACTTTGGAGAGCAAAATATGAAGTCATTTATTCTTTATCTAATTTGTATTTGGCTAAATCCATTCCGAAGGTTAAATTTTTAACAGCGACTAATTCGTCTAATTCTGTTAAGGATTTTTTACCGAAATTACGGAATTTCATTAAGTCGTTTTTGTTGAAAGATACTAAGTCACCTAGGGTATCTACTTCAGCGGCTTTCAAACAATTTAGTGCTCTAACGGAAAGATCCATATCGACTAATTTTGTTTTAAGCAATTGACGCATGTGCAACGATTCTTCATCGTATGATTCCGTTTGAGCAATTTCGTCAGCTTCTAAAGTAATTCTTTCATCAGAAAACAACATGAAATGGTGAATTAGCACTTTGGCAGCTTCTGTTAAAGCATCTTTTGGATTAATAGAACCATCAGTTTTGATTTCAAAAACTAATTTTTCATAATCTGTTTTTTGCTCTACACGGAAATTTTCGATGGCATACTTTACGTTTTTGATAGGCGTAAAAATAGAATCCGTAAAAATAGTTCCAATAGCTGCGTTTTGTTTTTTGTTTTCTTCTGCAGGTACATAACCTCTTCCTTTTTCGATAGTTAATTCAAAATTTAATTTGATTTTGCTATCTAAATTACAGATGACCAATTCTGGATTCAGAACTTGGAAACCTGAAATAAATTTTTGGAAATCACCAGCAGTAAGTTGGTCTTTACCAGTAACAGAAATCGTTACAGCTTCGTTATCAACATCTTCTATTTGACGTTTGAAACGTACTTGTTTCAAGTTCAAAATGATTTCTGTAACGTCTTCAACAACTCCTGAAATAGTAGAAAATTCGTGGTCTACACCTTCAATTCGAACAGAAGTAATTGCGTATCCTTCTAAAGCGGAAAGCATTACTCTTCTAAGTGCATTACCAACGGTCAATCCGTAACCAGGTTCTAAAGGTCTAAATTCAAATTTACCTTCAAAATCGGTTGAATCGATCATGATAACTTTATCGGGCTTCTGAAAATTAAATATTGCCATAATTTCGACTAAGTCAATTATTATTTGTTGTACAATTCGACGATTAACTGCTCTTTAATATTTTCTGGGATTTGCAATCTTGCAGGCACAGAAACAAAAATACCTTCTTTAACATCGTTGTTCCAAGTAATCCACTCATATACACGAGATGAATTTGCTAGAGAGCTATTAATGGACTCAACTGATTTTGATTTTTCACGAACCGCTACTTTATCACCTGGTTTTAAGTGATACGAAGGAATGTTTACTAATTCTCCGTTAACGGTAATGTGTCTGTGAGAAACGATTTGACGTGCACCTCTTCTAGAAGGAGCGATACCCATTCTGAATACTACGTTATCTAATCTTGCTTCGCACAATTGTAAAAGAATTTCACCTGTTACACCTTTTGATGCGGAGGCTTTTTCGAATAAATTACGGAATTGTTTTTCTAAAATTCCATACGAATATTTAGCTTTTTGCTTTTCCATTAACTGGACAGCGTACTCCGATTTTTTACCTCTTTTTTTAGCCATCCCGTGTTGTCCGGGTGGATAATTTCTTTTTTCGAAGGATTTGTCATCTCCGAAAATTGCTTCGCCAAATTTACGAGCGATTTTGGTTTTTGGACCAGTATATCTTGCCATTTTAAAAAATTTAAGGTAGTGGTTATGAATTCAGGTCATATCCTCCGATAACCGTATAATCTACCTAGGTTATACTATTAAATAAATTTTAGACTCTTCTTCTTTTTGGAGGTCTACATCCATTGTGAGGCATTGGAGTAACGTCAATAATTTCAGTTACTTCTACTCCACTGTTATGCAAAGAACGAATCGCAGACTCACGTCCGTTTCCTGGTCCTTTCACATATACTTTTACTTTTTTAAGTCCAGCCTCTAACGCTACTTTACTACAATCTTCAGCGGCCATTTGAGCGGCATACGGAGTATTCTTTTTAGAACCTCTGAATCCCATTTTACCAGCTGACGACCAAGAAATAACTTCACCTTTTTTATTCGTTAACGAAATGATGATGTTGTTAAAAGTGGCACTAATATGAGCTTCACCCGTTGATTCAACGATAACTTTACGTTTTTTTGTTGTTGCTTTAGCCATATTACTTATTATTTAGTTGCTTTTTTCTTGTTCGCAACAGTTTTTCTTTTACCTTTTCTTGTTCTAGAGTTGTTCTTAGTTCTTTGTCCGCGCAATGGCAAACCAGATCTATGACGGATTCCTCTATAACATCCAATGTCCATTAAACGTTTGATGTTTAAAGAAACTTCTGAACGCAGTTCACCTTCAATTTTGTAGTATGATACCGCCTCCCGGATTGCTCCAATTTGGTCATCATTCCAATCTTGAACTTTAATGTCTTCGCTAACGTTGGCTTTTGCCAATACTTCTATAGCTCGGCTTCTACCTACTCCGAAGATGTACGTTAAAGCGATAACTCCTCTTTTGTTTTTTGGGATGTCTACCCCTGCTATTCTTGCCATAACTATCCTTGTCTTTGTTTAAATCTAGGATTCTTTTTGTTGATTACGTATAATCTGCCTTTTCTTCGTA
>CALPUN020000056.1 GCA_943326765.2 Bifidobacterium breve
AATGGGAGAAAGAAGATTAATTTTTGCATTAATTGATACTTTTAACACTAATTAAAAGAAAATACTCAACAAGTTCTATTTATATTTGCTATTCAAAAATAAATCAATTAATAAAACTCCTTTATGAAAAAACTATTACTATCCTTATCACTTTGTTGCACAACTTTTTGCACTTTTGCTCAAGTGATTTTATCAGAAAATTTTGACTCCTATTTCCCAGGAAATGTTAACACTGACATCACTGGTGTAACACCGACAAATAATTTTTATACGATAGCTTCGAATGGTACAGCGCCAACTACCGCCACAAATGCTGGAAATGACAATTTTCAAATTGTAGTGAATGATGCTAGTCACCAAAATGTACTACAAATTACTGGAACAAATGGTGATAAAGGGAGTAGAAATCTATGGTACGGAGACTTCACAACCAGTTGGGAATTTAGGGATGCTGGCAATAATATAATTGAAGCGGAATTCGATTTATATACAGGAACAACTAGTGCTAGTTATAATAGAATGGGTGTATATATCTATGATACTACAAGAACAAAAATTTTGGGTGGCTATTCCTTTAATACCAACACATTAGTATTATCAGGTGTTGCGTATTATACATCAGCGACTGCTCCAATTGGTAATTACTTATTTTACTTAGGTTCGACTGCTGGAACAAATTTAACATTGACAGCAAATACTTGGATTAGATTTGGAGTTAGTTTTAATAAGACTACTGGTCAAATTATTTGGAAAGGAATTGGCTTGAATGGTCAAGTAACTGGTGCTGCAGCTACTGTAGATCCTGATCGAATAAGTTTTGTTTCTACCAGTGGCACAACTACTACAGCTCCTGTTGTTACTAACGCAGCTTCTACTTCAGTATTATATGATAATATTAATACAAGAGCATCCAGCACTGATACTTTATTAGCAGTAAATCAAGTAGCTGCTCCATCTGCTTACGCAGTGTATCCAAACCCTGCTTCTTCAGTAGTGACTGTTTCTAGTAAAGCGAATGCTGGAATTACTAGCATCAGCTTAACAGACTTAAACGGAAGAATCGTAAAACAAAACACTATGGATAACCTTGCTACAGTTCAAATAAATATTTCAGATTTAGCAACGGGAGTATATATGATGAAAATTAATTCAAAAGAAGGGACTACCATCCAAAAAATTATCAAAAACTAGTTCTTGTTTAATTAAACATAAAACGCCTCCTAATCGGGGCGTTTTTTATGCTAAAAATTTTGAATTTAATTCAGGACTTGGAACCAGACAAGTTTCTTTCTTACCATACCATTCGTAACGATTCTTAGCCACATAATCATACACTAAATTGCGCAAACCAGTTGGTAGTATTTTAAAAAATGTTCCCAAATGAAAAAAGCCACCCAAACTTTGGGCGATTTGAAGTGCCGCATTTGATTTTGTATAGTAGGCGACTCCCGGAATATAAAGCACAACGCTATCGATGTTTTTGGATTGAATTCCAATATGATTTAATATTTCCTGACCTAATTCCGATTGTAAAGCCACGAATCGAAATTCGTCTTTCTGATTGTGTTTGATAACGAATTGAACAGATGCTTCACACAAATTGCAAATTCCATCAAACAGAATAATTTTTTTTCCTTCAGGCAATGCAAGCATAGTTTATTTTTTTGATTCAACGAATTCTAAAGCTTCCAAAGTTACGGTGGATGTAAAGATCCCATAATTCACTACGGCTTTGTTTTTTTCAATTTTATCGATACTGCCAATTGCTTTTCCATCATACATACGAACGCGATCACCCACTTTTAGAATGGGTTTTGGTTTTTCTACTACTGTACTGGCTTTGAGTTTCTTTTCTTTCTTTTCGGTGCGAATTATATCTACTTGGACCGATACTTCCTTGATAATTTCTTTTTTCTGAATCGCTTTACTGATGCTTTCTTTTGCGGTAGCTTTTTTGCGTTTGGAGTTTTCAATTTCTACCATTTTCAAAAACTCGCCCAACAATTCCTTTTTGTTATTGTTGTTGAAATACTTCTCCGAAATATCATCCACTTTTTGTCCAATGTAAATCAAACGCTGATTGCTATCATATAATTCCTGATAACTTTCTAATTTCAGTTTGATTTTAGAATTGATAGTTTCCATTTTTTTGCTTTCCTCTCGCGCCTTCGATTCTTCTTCTTTAAGGGTTTGAGACGTCTTTTCCATTTTAGAACGCTCTTTCTGAAGTGTGGCAATCGTTTTATCAAAGCGTACTTTCCCCACTTCAATTTTCTTTTTGGCTCGGTTAATCAAACCATACGGAATGCCATTTTTCTGTGCGACTTCAAAAGTAAACGAACTTCCAGCTTGACCTATGACCAATTTATAAATAGGCTCCAATGATTTTTCATCAAAAAGCATGTTGGCGTTTACCGCAAAAGGCAGCTCATTCGCTAATATTTTCAAGTTGGAGTAGTGGGTCGTAATGATTCCGAATGCCTCTCGATGGTAGAATTCTTCCAAGAAAATTTCAGCCAAAGCACCACCCAATTCAGGATCCGAACCGGTTCCAAATTCGTCAATAAGAAATAGTGTTTTCTTGTTGCATTTCTTCAGAAAGTAATTCATGTTCTTTAGCCGGTAGCTGTAGGTACTCAAATGATTTTCAATGGATTGATTGTCGCCAATGTCAGTCAATATCCTATCGAATAAAAACGTTTCACTGCGCTCGTGAACCGGAATTAACAAGCCCGCTTGCAACATCAATTGCAACAAGCCGACTGTTTTCAAAGAGATTGTTTTTCCACCCGCATTGGGTCCGGATATTACGATGATTCTTTTTTCGTGGTGAAATTCAAACGTTTGTGGATAGGTAACTTCATTTTTCTGTTTGTTATTTAAAAACAGAATCGGATGGAAGGCATCTTTGAAAAACAAGTTCCGTTCTTCTGTAATAGTAGGCAAAATACCATTGATGGTATTGGCATATTTCGCTTTCGCCGCAATAACATCTATATCGCTGAGAAATTCTTGGTACTGAATCAATAACGGTAAAAAAGGACGAATTGCATTGGTCAATTGCTTTAGAATGCGCATGATTTCTTCCTTCTCTTCGTATTCTAAATTGCTCAATTCACGGGAATAATTCAAAGTCGCTTCCGGTTCGATATAGGCGATGCTCCCCGTCTTGGAACTTCCTAAAATAGAACCTTTCACTTTACGGCGGTACATTGCTAATACTGCCAAAACGCGACGATTTTGCACGAAACTTTCTTTGATTTCATCGAGATATCCAAGACCGTTGTATTGTGTTAACGCCACTCCAAAACTTTGGTTGACTTTCCCTCGAACGCTATTCATGCTTCGGCGAATATTCAGTAAATCAGGGGAAGCATTGTCTTTGATTTCGCCGTATTTATCTACGACATCGTCTACCATTTGAATGATGCTTTTCGTCAATTCAAGGCTTGCGGCTTTTTCTTGAAGTTTGGGATAATACTCTTCGAATTTTCTCAAAAAAAGCAACAAGGTATTCGCAGTTTCTGAAATAGCGGCAATTTTCCTAAAGCTTCCTACTTCGAGAAAACTATCTTCAATGGCTAGGAATTTTAACTCGTTGGAAATAGCCTCAAATCCGTGATTTGGAATGGCATTGTTATTTTGGAAAGAAGATAAATATTCAGACGTTTGCAACAAAGCATCCATCAAGACTGCTTTTTCTTTGAATGGGATAATTTCCAGTGCTTTTTGTTTTCCAATATCGGTATGGCACCAGGCCGACACTGTTTCTAAAATGGTTGGAAACTGCAAATCCTGTAAGGTCTTCTCGGTAATAGTAATCATAGTCTTTTTCAATTGCAAGAAGCCAAAGTTACAAAGTTCAAAAGTGAAAAACCATTAATTGATAGGGTAGTTTACGAAAAACTTTGCGAACTTTGGAATTCAATTTTTCGTATGCAAAATGCTCTTCCTTCCTCATGGCAAAAGTTCTTAGGCGATACAATACAGCAACCGTATTTTCGGGAGTTGCTTCTTGCTGTCGATAAGGAATATCAAGAACACACTTGTTATCCTGATAAAGAAAATATTTTCGCAGCATTTGAAGCGTGTTCGCCTATAGATTTGAAAGTAGTCATCATCGGGCAGGACCCATATCACGGAGAGGGGGAAGCGAATGGACTTTGTTTTTCCGTCAATGATTCGGTGAAAATCCCGCCTTCGTTACGCAATATTTTTAGAGAAATAGCGGTCGATTTGGATTCTGTTTTCTTACCCAATTCTGGAAATTTAGCTTTTTGGGCGCGGCAAGGAATTTTACTTTTGAACGCTTCGCTTACGGTTCGAAAAGACCAACCCAACAGCCACAAACACTTGCCATGGTCTGTTTTTACTGATGCGGTAATCCAAAAAATCAGTAGCCAAAAAGAGCCGATTGTTTTCTTACTTTGGGGGAATTTTGCGCAACAAAAAGGACTTAAAATTGACCAAAACAAACATTTGGTTCTAACGTCGGGACATCCTTCACCGATGAGCGCCAATCAAGGGAAATGGTTTGGGAACAAGCATTTTAGTAAAACGAATGCGTATTTAAAATCGGTTGGAAAAACAGAAATTGACTGGTTTTAATTGATGGTAAACGTCTTATAACCGCCAGCATCCAATGCGGAATAAGGAGAGTTTAAGTTTAAATAAAGATTAGAACCCAAGCTCTCCGAGCGCAGTTCAACATCAGTAGTGGAAGTGCTGTTGTACCCAAAACTCAATCGGTAATTCCCAGGTGTTAACGATTTAAGTCCGACTCTATATTCGTAAAATTGATTCGCTGAATTGTAAACGCTACTTCCATATACAAACGAACCCGAAACAGCCAGTCCTTTTTCAATCGTTAGCATGGTATCGGTAATTTCAACTATTGACCAAGTACCATTGTTTACTTTTTCTAATTCGTAAGTAAAATTATACTGCGCTGCTCCGCCGGTAGATTTGTATATATCGAGAGGATGTGCTTGTCCGGGAACATTTACAAAACGATTTATAGTGGCATTTACGTATACCATTTGATTTGAGGGGACTGCATTATCAACTTCCACATTGACTAGATCAGGAACCGACACGAACACGTCATTATAAAATTCGCTGTCTTTATTAGAACAATCTGCTGCCATTAAAACAGTGCCTAACGCAACCAAAAAGAAATACTGTAAAGTCTTCATAAAAAGTGTTTTTTAAAATCGATAACTGAAACCTAGACCAACTCGCGATAAGATATCTGGACTTTTTTCTTTATTGAAAAGATTCGATCCAAAACCAACTAATAGTTCCAGACCAAAACGATCTTTGATGTAGAATTTATATCCTAAGCCTGCACCAATGGCCACATCCGAATATTTTGTTTTTTGGATGGTATAATAGCTGTTATTGTTTTCATCGGTAAGTAAAACGGTTTCCCGGAAATCGCCACCATTGGCTGCCACGAAAATCTCAGCAAAATAAAAACTAGAAGCGCCTTTAGACAAGTTGTAGCGAACAAAAGGAGTCACTTCATATTTTGGAGAATTGTTACGGTTTCCGTTGTCGAAATCTTCGTTTACTTTAGCACTATTGGTGTAACTCCCACTCAAACCTGCTGAAAATCGGTCGTTTAAAAATCGTTCGTAGGTCAAATTCATTTTTGAAAACATTCCTAATGACAAAAGATCGATCCGAAACTCATTTCGTTTGGCGGCCAAAACAGATTTAGTACCAGCCTCTTGCGCATTCATAAATTGAAAAGACAAGAATAAGATCAGGGCAAGTTTCTTCATAGCATTGCATTTGTTATTAAGTGAGCTAATATATAAAAAAGGAACGGAAATATAGGTGACACCTAATCAATTTAAAGTAAGCGCGCCTAAAATTTCTTCCGACATAA
The DNA here is from genome assembly GCA_943326765.2 of Bifidobacterium breve. Taxonomy (GTDB): domain Bacteria; phylum Bacteroidota; class Bacteroidia; order Flavobacteriales; family Flavobacteriaceae; genus Flavobacterium. Next base: position 5,894 of record CALPUN020000056.1, read on the forward strand.
AGGGGCCTCCGGGATAGGTAGCCGTGTAATCGAGATTCAACCAAATTTGACCACGCTCGTCAATGTGATAGTGGATTTTTTTTCCTTTACTTTCGGCAACAAAAAGCTCTTTTTTGATCAAATAGTTGATGCTTTCCAAATCGGCTTTGTAACCGATGAGTATCTCGGGATAAATGTGTCCGCCGGTGTGAATTAAACGAGGAGTTCCTCCAATCGATTTTACACACGCCGCCATCAAAATAGAATGATCGTCGCAATCGCCAGAAAGATACCGTAACGATTCGGTGGCAGTGGCAATGTAATCTCGTCCTTTGGGATCGCTCACGTAATTCCAATGGCTGTTGATTTCTTTAAAAACAGCGAAGCACTGGATGATAGTTCGGTACCTAGTATAGCCATGAATTTTTTTAAAATGCTTAATGGTTGCCATTACTGCAAAATCTCTGACTTTGGGATTTTCATATTCCATTGCATTGAGAATTTTGGACTTGTTGGGAAATGGTAATAATTTAGAAATAATCAAGTCCTGTGGATTCGGACTATCGTTCATTGAATAAATCATGTAACGGTAATCTTCAAAAACTCTTTCGAAACCATATTTCCCAGAGAAACTACCAAATAGTAAAGCGATTAAATACAATCCGATACAGACAATAATAATAGTTCTCATCAAACGAAGCACCAATTGAATTACTGCTATTATCAAAAGAAAAAGTACTATTCTATCCAATTGAAATTCCCAATTGGGATCAACAATATTTTGATGAATAATGATGAATACCGGAATGGCGATTAAAATATTCAAAGCAAAAATGATCACATTATCCCATGGTTTTTTAACCTGGAGTTTTTGTTTTAATTTTTGTATTGAAGAAATGGTTGTTTTTATCATTGCCAGCCCAAAGCAAAACTAAAGTACTTTTACTATCTCAGCAAAAGTACCTTTTTTCTCGATAAGAGCGAGGTCAAAAAGTTGATTTTGAACTTGGTTTAACACTTTTTCGGGGAGCGGTTTTTGAGACCATTCGGTTACCGAAAGCCATTCTTGAATATCTTCTATTTTTTGATGAAATTTGGATGCAAGCGTTTTATCGATGCTGGGAATTTCTTTGAATTCGGAAGTGGTTCTATTGATAATTTGCAGTACTTTCTTAAGCGCTTCCGGATTGTTGTTTAGTATTTCGTCCCGAATAGCAATTACGAAACAGGGCCAAGGCGTTGGGCAATCGGCTATTCGTCTGAAGATTCCTTGATCTACAAGTGGTTTGGTCATGAAATGTTCCCACATAAAATAATCGGCGGTTTCAGAGGTAAGAGCTGTTACAGCGCCGTCAATCGTATTGATGATTTCGAATTGAAGTGAATCCGTTTTCCAGCCTTGGTTTTTGGCGTTGACATAAGCCATAAGCTGCGAACCCGAACCCAATCGGGAGATGGCAACTTTGGTCTCTTTTAAATCGGATAGCGTTTTGTACTTTGATTTAGCTGCCACATGAATACCCCAAATGAGTGGCGAATCAACATAAACTTGCACAATTTTAGACGGATTTCCAGCGAGAATGTCTTTTACAATTCCTTCGGTTAGAATTACGGCAATATCGGTGGTTCCGTCACGTAGCATTTGGCAGAGTTTACCAGTTCCTTCGGGAACATCCGTCCATTCTAAATTGATGTTTTCATTATGGAATTCGTTATTTTCCAAACACAAATGCCATGGTAAATTGAAATGCTCGGGAACTCCGGCGATTTTTAGTGTGGTCATGGTTTTGTCTTTTTGTTGTATAGATTAAGTACTGATTGGTTGGTTTTCTCGCAAAGACGCAAAGATTTCTGTTCCATTGTGCTGTGATGCCTAGCCCCGATTACCTCACATTACTTCCACTTTCAGTGTGTTCGGTGAACACTTCGTGTTTGTAGTGGAAAACTTTTTCTTGTTTGACTAAACTTACTTACCACTGCGTTCAGGGTCAGAAGTAGTATATTCTAGTTGCCTAAAAACAAGAAAAAATTGCAACGGATTGCTTCACCAATTCGGGTTTCACACTCGGGTGCGGGAAACAGCTTCAAAAAGCAACTAATTCTTAGCCAATTTATCTAAAGTATAAGCGATTAGTTCGTCAACCGCTTTGTAGGGATCTTCACTAAAGGTTCCCGACGCTCTGTTGGCAATAATGGCATTTAGCGACAAGGCTTGATGGCCTAATAAACTTGCGAGGCCATAGATTGCTCCGGTTTCCATTTCTAGATTGGTGATGCGATCGGCCTCGAATTTAAAACTGTCCATTTTGGAATTTAGGTTTTCGTCTTGAATGTTCAAGCGCAAAACGCGACCTTGTGGTCCATAGAAACCTCCAGCAGTGGCGGTGATTCCTTTGTGCATTTGACTGCTCCCGATGATTTTTTCTAAGGCTTTACTACAGGCGATTACATAAGGGCGTCCTTTTCTTAAATCCCAATTGGTGTGCGAAATGAAAGCGTCTTCCATGGCTTTATTGGATACGTCGTCAATCAGATAGGAGCGGAGCATGTTGTCGAGACCTAATCCGAAAGTTGACATTACGAAACTGTCTACAGGAATATCGGCTTGTAGCGATCCGGAAGTTCCGATTCGAATGATATTTAATGCTGTGAGTTGTTCTTTTGGCTTTCTGGTATTGAGGTCGATATTGACTAACGCGTCAAGTTCGTTCATGACGATATCGATATTATCAGGACCAATTCCGGTTGACATCACCGTGATTCTTTTCCCTTTATAAGTTCCGGTTTGGGTTTTAAATTCTCTTTTTTGCGTGGAGAATTCGATGGTATCGAAGCATTGGGTAATTTTTTCAACACGGTTTTGATCGCCTACGAAGATAATGTCGTTAGCGATATGTTCGGGTTTTAGATTGAGGTGGTAGACGCTTCCGTCTGGGTTTAGGATTAATTCTGAAGATTGTATCATGATTGTTTTTTTAACCGCAGCGCTATACTATTATTTTTATGCAATACAAAGGTAACACACGAGTGATTATTAATTGTTCTTTATTTATTTTAATTAATTCGATTATCCACCAACACGTTTCACTTTAAACCCTTTATTTTTGAGCATTTCCATAATCTTATCGCGATAATCGCCTTGAATAATTATGGAGTCATCTTTGAAAGTACCGCCAACGCTTAGTTTGGTTTTGAGTTCTTTGGCCAAGAGTTTAAAGTCGTCATCGGTGCCGGTGTATCCTTCGATGATGGTGGTGGGTTTGCCTTTTCGTTTTTCGAATTTGCATATCATGGGTTCTTCTTGAATCCACAATACTTTATTTTCGGGAACTTCTTTTTCGACGGGTGCTTCCTGATGATCGGGAAAAAGTTTTTTTAATTGCTCTTGTAAGTCCATATTGGTACTAAGTATAAAAACAATAAAGTACGAATTAGAACAATTCGTACTTTATTGTTTTTAATGAAAAATGTTATTTTTTTATCAATCCTAAATCAATCAAACGTTCATGCAAGAACTCGCCCGCTGAAATGTCTTCGTATAATTTTGGATTTTCTGCATCAATACAGTTTTCTAGGCAATCCAAACGCATATCGCTGACAGGATGCATGAAAAACGGGATTGAAAACCGTGAAGTTCCCCACAATTCTCTCGGAGGGTTTACGACTTGATGAATGGTTGATTTAAGTTTATTATTGGTATGACGGGACAACATATCGCCAACATTGATTACCAATTCATCAGGTTGTGCCATAGCGTCGATCCATTCTCCGTTGTGGTTTTGCACTTGCAATCCTTTTCCTTGAGCTCCCATTAAAAGCGTAATCAAGTTGATATCACCGTGTGCGGCGGCACGAACAGCTCCGTCTTTAGGTTCGTCAGTGATTGGGGGATAATGAATAGGTCTTAAAATACTATTGCCTTCTTTGATGTAATTATCGAAATAAAATTCATCTAATCTTAAATAAATAGCTAAGGCTCTTAAAACGTAAATCCCTGTTTTTTCTAACATTTGATACGCTTCTTTTCCAGTAGAATTGAAGTGAGGTAATTCGCTTACTTCTAAGTTATCGGGATACTCCTCTTTGTATTTTGAGTCGGCATCCACATACTGCCCAAAATGCCAAAACTCTTTTAAATCTCCCGCAGAGCGCCCTTTGGCGTGTTCTTTCCCGAAAGAAATATAGCCTCTTTGACCCCCAATTTCAGGAATTTCATACTTTGCTTTTACTTCTAAAGGAAGGTTGAAAAAGTTCCGAACTTCGCCATACAATTCTCCAACTAACTGATCATCTAAAAAATGACCTTTTAAGGCTACGAAGCCAATATCTTCGTATGCTTTACCGATTTCATTTACAAATTTTTGTTTACGTTCCGGGTCACCCGAAAGGAAATCACGCAAGTCCACACTTGGAATGTTTTGCATACTAAAATTTTTTTGTTAATAACTTAAAGGTTGCAAAGCCTTGTTAATACAAATGTAAATAATAAAATTAAAAACAAATTTTAAAAGTTATAAACAATTCAAAAAAAGGGTGCATTTTAAGGTGATGCTGTAATTTTTTTATACTTTTGAGGAGTTTTAATAATACCGATACCTTTTTTATAATGAATTTTGAAAGAAGACACCTGACCGACGATCAATTATTAGATTTATACAAGCGATTACTCAAGCCCCGGCTTATAGAAGAAAAAATGCTAATCCTCATTCGGCAAGGAAAGGTATCGAAGTGGTTTTCTGGTATTGGTCAAGAAGCCATTTCTGTTGGGGTGACGGCGGTATTAGATAAAGACGAATATATTTTGCCCATGCACCGCAATTTAGGGGTGTTTACGGGAAGAGATATTCCGCTATACCGACTTTTTTCACAATGGCAGGGGAAAGCAAATGGTTTTACAAAAGGGAGAGACCGAAGTTTTCACTTTGGTACTCAAGAATATAAGATTATCGGAATGATTTCACATTTGGGACCACAATTGGGGGTTGCCGATGGAATTGCTTTAGCAAATAAATTAAAGAAAAACGGCAAAGTCACTGCAGTTTTTACAGGGGAAGGAGCTACTAGTGAAGGTGATTTTCATGAGGCTTTGAACATTGCTTCGGTTTGGGATTTGCCGGTTTTATTTGTGATTGAAAATAATGGCTATGGTTTATCAACACCAACAAATGAACAGTACCGTTGTGAAAACCTAGCCGATAAAGGGATGGGTTATGGTATGGAAAGTCATATTATCGATGGAAACAATATTTTAGAAGTGTATCTAGAGCTTTCTGAAATTGTGGCTTCGATGAAAATTAATCCGCGTCCGGTTTTATTAGAATTTAAAACCTTTCGAATGCGGGGTCATGAAGAAGCGAGTGGTACCAAATATGTTCCTCAAGAATTAATGGATTTGTGGGCAGAAAAAGACCCTGTCGATACTTACAAACGCTATTTGATAAAACAAAATGTTTTGACAACAGTGCAAGATGAAGCTTGGCGTGCCGAAATTAAAAAAGAAATTGACGATCATTTGGTCATGGCCAATGCCGAAGTTGAAATTGAAGCGGATTATGATGAAGAATTAAATGATGTGTACAAACCCTATGATTTTGAAGAAGTTAAAGCTTCCGATGATGTAGAAAAAATTCGATTAGTAGACGCTATTTCTCAAGGGTTGAAGCAATCGATGGAACGCCATGAAAACTTGGTAATCATGGGTCAAGATATTGCGGAATACGGAGGTGCTTTTAAAATTACCGATGGTTTTGTCGATTTGTTTGGCAAAGAGCGAGTCATAAACACTCCAATTTGCGAGAGTGCGGTTGTTTCTGCTGGTATGGGTTTGTCTATTAATGGGTATAAAGCGGTTGTAGAGATGCAGTTTGCAGATTTTGTGTCCACAGGATTTAATCCAATAGTAAATTATTTAGCAAAAGTGCATTACCGTTGGCAAGAACAAGCAGATGTTGTAGTTCGTATGCCTTGCGGAGGTGGAACACAGGCAGGACCTTTTCATTCTCAAACTAACGAAGCTTGGTTTACCAAAACACCCGGTTTAAAAGTGGTATATCCAGCCTTTCCTTATGATGCTAAAGGTCTTTTAGCAACGGCGATTAACGATCCGAATCCCGTATTGTTTTTTGAACACAAGCAGCTTTATCGGAGTATTTATCAGGAAGTTCCTAAAGAATATTACACGTTGCCTTTTGGAAAAGCCGCGGTATTAAAAGAAGGAAAAGACATTACCATTATTGCCTTTGGCGCTGCTGTGCACTGGGCATTAGAAACCTTAGAAAAAAACCCAGATATTTCTGCCGATTTAATTGATTTGAGAACTTTACAACCATTGGACAAAGAGACTATTTACGCTTCGGTAAAGAAAACTAGCAAAGCAATTATTCTTCAAGAAGACAGTATGTTTGGAGGAATTGCTAGTGATATTTCAGCCATGATTATGGAAGATTGTTTCGAATATTTGGATGGTCCGGTCAAAAGGGTGGCGAGTTTAGATAGCCCAATTCCTTTTACCAAAGCTTTAGAAGATCAATACTTACCCAAAGATCGTTTCGAAATAGCGCTCTTTAAGCTATTAAAATATTGATTTTTCACGCAGTTATTTTTAGATTTTAAAGATAATTTTATATATTTATTACCCGAAATTTTAAAAAAAAGCACCTATATATTACTACATCATACGTTTGTACCATTTGAAATAGTATTACATTGTACCCCTAAATTCAATAAACTAAAAACATTTTCTTAAAAATGCAAAAAAGCTTTAAGACATTTGCCTGTATAGTTTTACTTGTATTAGCATCGTCGCTAAAGATATATTCTCAAAACTTACTCAATAATGGGGATTTTGAAAGTGGTTTTGGTGTAGGATTTTTTTCCAATGGCGCTGGTTACACTCGTATTACAGCTCCGTTTTCAGGAACAACTTCACCAGGTAATTATGCAATTACTACTAATCCGCAACCTATGAATACCGCAAATTTTTTAGCAAGCGGCGATCACTCTAGTGGATTTGGAAACATGATGATTATTGATGGGAATACTACCGCAGGGCAACAAAATCTTTGGGAAGCCGGAAATGCTGGAGGAGGTGTTTGTAGTTTGACTATTGGAACAACATATACATTTAGTTTTTGGATCAAATCGGTAAGTATTACAGTAACTAATGCATTAACTCAGGCTGCTTTGGGAGTTCAAATCTTAAATGCTAGTTCGGTTACTCTAGTTTCGGGAAGCTTAATAGCTCCTTTACCAGCTGCAGGTTGGCAAAAAGTAACCTATACATTTGTTGCTCAGAGTACTTGTTGTAACATCAAACTTTACAATAATAATACGAATGCTGTAGGAAACGATTTTGCATTAGATGATTTTTCTGTGACACCACCTTTAGTTCCTTTATCTATTAATTACTCTTTTACTAACCCTACTTGTCCGAATACATCCGATGGTTCTATTTCAGCTTATGGGGTGGGAGGAACGGTTCCATATGGTACCTATTCTCTAACAGGAACAGCAACACAAACCAATAATAATGGGGCTTTTCCTAATTTAGCAGCGGGCACTTATTCGGTTTCTGTAACCGATGCAGCAGGTGCTACCGCTACTCAAACCAATATTGTCCTAACCGCTCCAACAGATTTGACAGTTAGTGCTGGGAGTACCATATGTTCCGGAGCAGCTGTTACTTTGAATGTAAGTGGCAGTACTTCAGGATATACTTGGACCGCTAACCCACTAGATGCGTCCTTAACAAATCCGACGGCATCCAATCCGACGGTTAGTCCAACGCAAACCACCATTTATACCGTTACTTCTTCAACAGCTACTCCTACAAGTTTAATTTCAAATGGAAATTTCACATCTGGCAATACAGGTTTTACAACCGATTACCAATATTTAGTGACGACTGTTCCGGCGGGAGCTCAAAAAACCTATGGCATCGTAGTCAATTCCAATAGTTGGTTTGGGGGGTTTTCTAATTGCTTTGATCATACATCTGGGTCTGGAAACATGATGGTTGTCGATGGTTCTACTTCTAATAATGGTAATGATAGAGTTTGGTGTCAAACTGTGCCAGTGGTTGCTGGGCAAAATTATACTTTTAGTTATTATATTGAATCCCTTTCAAGTCCCAATTTTTCTAATATAGATGTCTTAATTAATGGTGCTCCTATTGGCTCCTCCATTGCTCCGGTTACAAACTGTAGTTGGGAACAAAAAACGCACATTTGGAATTCAGGCACCAGCACTACAGCAGTAATATGTATCTACGACCGAACGATCACTGCTAATGGAAATGATTTTGCAATTGATGATATCTCTTTTACAGGGCCAGTGTCTTGTACGCTTCAAAAAACAGTAACGATTACTGTTGTAAATACCATTAACCTTACTATTACAAATCCTCCAGCTGTATGTGCACCATCCACGGTGGATATAACATTACCTTCCGTTACAGCGGGAAGTACGACAGGAACCGTTTTAACGTATTGGGCAGATGCTGCAGCGACCACTTCACCATTAACAACAGTAGCCGCCGCTGCTATAGCTGTTGGAAACACGTATTATATTAAGTGCACTTTAGGATCATGCTCCATTATAAAACCAGTTGTCGTAACAATAAATACGGCCAGTAGTATTCCAGTCCCAGTTGCGGTAACTCCTTTGTATTATTGTCAAGGCAGTACTGCTACACCACTAACGGCGACTGCATTGTCAGGTGCTACTTTAAACTGGTACGGTACTAACGCTACTGGAGGAACTGCCTCTACTATAGCGCCAACTCCATCTACTGCTACTGTGGGAACAACAACATATTATGTAAGTCAAACTGTAGGGTTATGTGAGAGTCCTCGAAAAGCGATTAACGTTATTGTAAATAATGCCACTGGAACTATTACTATGTTTTGTGATCCAGCACAAGTTACTACGAGCCCAGTTACTTCTGTTTATTTCGATTGGAACAATTTACCTGGTCCGCCAGTATACAATTATACTTATTCTATCAATGGTGGACCCTTAGTAAGTGGAAGCACTAACATATCGCATCTTGAGGTTTTTGGAGTGTTGCCTGGTCAAAGCGTTACCTTAACGATTGTTTCCATTAATGGATTTCCTTGTGTTGCACCAATAACCAATACTTGCAGCAATTGTGCTGTTTCGACAACTCCCACCTTTACTATTCCTTCTTCATTTTGCTCAGGTGCTGTTGCTCCTGTATTACCATCAACCTCAATTGAAGGGATCTCTGGTACCTGGGTTCCTGCAGTAGTTAGCAATACGGCTAGTGGTAGTTATGTATTTACGCCTAATGCTACTTTATTTCCATGTACCAATGGACCCGTAACTAAAGGAATTACGGTAACCCCAATTCCAACAGCAGGAACATTAAGTGGAAACCAAAACGTTTGTGTTGGTTCAACTACAAATTTCACCTCTACTA
>CALPUN020000057.1 GCA_943326765.2 Bifidobacterium breve
AATTTGGAATTCAATCGTGTCGTAACATTGATGAAACCTTAAATCCTAGCAAATTTATTTTGGATTGTCAAATTAAAATTATACTTCGTAAGAGCTTGATTTCGTATTCAGGTTCTTTGATATTTTTCCAAATATTTGTACCGACTTCCGCCACTGATTGGTGCATTAACGAATTGGGTATTTAGTAGCAAAGTTAAACAACAACTAGCTATTTTTTAAGGAACGGAGTTATTAGCATCAAAGAGTTGCACTTTATTTTTTAGTCGTTCGATTAGCATGTTCATCATTCGTTTGTTTAGTGCGGAAGAATTTAAAATATAGGACGCATATTCTTCGGTAGTAAAAAGCCCGATAATGATTCCTTTTAGAGCATTCCGGAACTTGATGTCTTTCTGAATAGCATTTTCTATGAACTGCAGTTTTTTCTCGATGGAGTAGTTGTAAAAATCATTTTTGTGTTTGCTAATATGATTTTTAAAAACTGCTACAAAAAGATCATTTTGCAGTTTTAAAATAGGGCGTAATGTTTGGTTTTGGAATTTTTCTTCCGAAGAAGATTCAGGAGTAACGAATCCGATAGGTTCTCCTCTTAAATCGATAAGTAGCTGATTACGGTTTTCCATTTTCTTTTAAAAATAAAAAAAAACCTCTGTCGTAAAACAGAGGTTTTTGGTATTTATTAAGAATGAATTGTTAATTAGTTTTTCACTTTGAAAGTGACTCTTCTAACCAATCTTCTAGCATCCGCAGAATCTTTTGCTACCGAAGTGTCTTCACCTTCAGAAACGATGTTTAATCTTGTAGCAGTAACTCCCGCTTTAATTAAAGTATTTCTAACGGTATTGGCTCTTTCAACAGCTAACTTGTCGTTGTAAACATTTTTACCAATTTCATCAGCATGCCCTACAATGTCGATAGTAGCATTAGGATTGTTTCTTAGATAAGTCAACATAAAGTCGATACCTTCCGTAGAAACACTGGTTGGTTTTGTTTTATTGACATCAAAGTATGTCGTAACATAGCCTTCGTTAATCAAACGTTTCACCATATCGGCATTTGAAGTTGCAATGGTTTCAGAAACTTTGGCTTTGTCAACATAAGTATTGGCCATGAACTTCTCTAACTCATCTGGAATCCCATTTTTGTTGATATCCACCATTCTACCTTTAGTATCCACAGTAACTCCGGAGATAGAATTGTTTTCCACATCTAAGTAATCTGGAACACCATCTTTATCGGTATCATTCATCATTGTTTCAAGTTCACCAATACGTTTATCTAATGCTTCAATATCTTTCAATTTGGTATCGTCTATAATAGCCCAATCGCCATGAATAACGTCTTTTCCGAAAGAATAGGTAACTCCAAGAGTAAAGCTAATCATTTGCCCGGATAAGTTATTTTTTTGATCAGAAATGTGTCCGTCCCATGCGAAGTGCTGTCTGAAATTTGTCAACGTACTAAAATCTCCAATAACGGAAACTTTATTAGTAATCCTAACTTCAGGAGAAATTCCGAACATCACACCACCATTCAATTCTGAACGGTTGTAATTAGAGGCCAATCCTACTCCAGGAAGACCAACAGATAAATCATTGGCGTTATCTAATTTAGGAGTTGCTTGAGCAATTTGAATACCCGCGTGAATCAAAATGCTTAATCTTCCAAGTTCTTCTTGAATACTAAACAAACGGGAAGCATTCACCACTCCTTGAATTCCAAAGCGGTATTGTTGTAATTTAAATTCTTTACTATCGGTAGCTGTGTTGTTAGTGAAAAGATCATAACTTACATCGGCTTTCAAACCAAACCTTGCACTAAACATGTATCGTGCTGCAATATTGTAACTATTGAAACGAATGGCACCAAAGAACTTATTGGGATCACTCGAATAATAACCTTCCGTAAAGGGTTTTGATCCTTTACTTTGACCTGCATTAAGCTCCACGGTCCATTTATTATAGCCTTTATATTGCCCCGTATCCTTAGCATCTTTAATATCTCCTTTTTGAGAAAAACCCAATGCAAAAGCAAATAAGGTAAAAGATAATAGTAAACTTTTTTTCATAATTGAATGTTGTTTTTAATCTTGTATATTAGTCGGTTTTAATAGTTTCCGTGCAAATATAAGAGTTTACTTTTATAATTCAATTATTTAACTAATAAATACTATTTTTACCATAATGATTTATTAAATTCAAATAAATTGCAAGAAATCGATGAGAAATTCTAAGATTTTTGTTACTGTAGATGCCCTTATTTTTAAGAAAACTCAGTTTAAAACGCTACTTTTATTAATCCAAAGAAAGAACCCTCCTTTTCAAAACTCTTGGGCCTTACCAGGCGGTTTTGTAAATGAAAATGAGGATATTGATCGTGCCGTTTTACGGGAGCTCTACGAGGAAACTCAAATAAAATTAAATTCTTTAGAACAACTTAAAACGTTTGGCAAACCCTTTCGAGATCCAAGATCCCATGTGGTGTCTATTGCTTATTACGGTTTTGTCCTCGAAGAAGTTGAAGCCAAAGCAGCAGATGATGCCAAAGCCGTCGCTTGGTTTTCAACAACGGAATTGCCGGAATTGGCTTTTGATCATATCGAAATCATTAATTTTGCTTTAAATAAAATAGAATAATATGCGATTTCATACTAGAAAATGGGTTAAGCCTGAAGATTTAAACCCAAATGGCACTTTGTTTGGAGGGAAACTATTAGCATGGATTGATGAAGAGTTGGCCCTGTATTCTATTGTTCAATTGGAAAACTCCAGAATCGTGACCAAACACATGTCGGAAATTAATTTTAGAAGCTCTGCCAAGCAAGGGGATATTGTTGAAATTGGTATTGATGTGGTTCGGTTTGGTCATTCGTCACTTACTTTAAAGTGTGAAGTTCGTAATATTATGACTCGAGAAACAATAATCACTATTGATTCTATTACCATGGTAAGTTTGGGTCTTGATGGGAAACCAAAAGCCCACGGCAAAACCCAAATCGAGTTTATTAACGATCGGTTAAAAAAATAATTTAACCATTACTTTCTATTTTGCTGGTAGCCAGTTCGAAAATTTCTAATTCAAAATAAGGCACAGCTGCTATAATATGATCGAAAATGTCGGAAGTGATGTATTCGTAATTTTCAAACTTTTTATCTTTGGTAAACGTATAAATTTCTAAAGGAATTCCTTGAGCTGTCGGTTGCAACTGTCTGCAAAGCAATATCATCTCTTTGTTAAGACTAGGGTAATTTTCTAGGTAATTGGTTATGTATTTTCGAAACAAGCCAAAATTAGTCAAATTGCGTCCATTTAAGGGCAACGATTTATCAATATCGTGCTGCAGATTGTATTTGTTAATTTCAATTTGACGGTTTTCAATATAGCTGCGAATCAATTGGATGTTCTTCATTTTTTCCAAATCAATATCTTCTAAAAAACGGATGCTTTTCGACTTGATTAAGATGTGCCTTTTGATTCGTCTTCCGTCAGAATTCAGCATACCGCGCCAGTTTCTAAACGAATCTGAAATCATGCTATAAGTAGGAATCGTAGTTGTCGTGTTATCAAAATTTCGAACTTTTACAGTCGCTAAGTTAATTTCAATAACATCGCCATCGGCACCAAACTTATCAAAAGTAATCCAATCACCAATGCGAACCATATCGTTTAACGAAACTTGAACACTGGCTACAAAACCTAGAATAATATCTCTAAAAATTAAAATGATAATGGCTGAGATGGCTCCGAAAGTAGCGAATAACGTATTGGTTTTAATTTCAAAAATTTCAGAAATAATAACTACAATTCCAATTATCCAGAGAATAATCATGATGACTTGTATATAGCTATCAATAGGTTTGTCGCTATATTCTGGAATTAATTTTAAATAATCTCTAAGGGCATTGAATATGGTTCGGATAATCCATAAAATAAGTAGGATAATATAAATCCCGACCAATTTCCCGAAAACGGCTTCCCAATACACAAAATCATTTAGAATAATTGGGACTGATTTGTAGATAAATAGCAACGGAATTAAATACGAAATATATTTTGCTGTCTTATTCGAAATCAATAAATCGTCAAATTTGGTCTTTGTCTTTTTTGCAATAGCCGCCATTACTGTGACCAATACAAAACGGAAAAGTAAGTAAATCAGGTACGCTAAGAAACTGAGGATGGCAATATTAATGATTAAGCTAGTATAGGAAGCTATAGTATCCCCTAATCCCCATTTCGCCAATAAGGGATAGCACCACCCATAGATATTCTGTAGAAATTTATGCATTTCTTAAATATTTTTTTTCAACATAAAAAGTACCAAAAGGAACGATAGAAGCAAGGCAAACAATTCCCATTTTTTTAACAGACCAACTTTCTTCTATTTTAATCATCATGGCCAGAATGATGTAAGAGATGAAAAGTAAACCGTGCGACATGCCTACTATTCTAACGTAAATGGGCAAATCGAAAATGTATTTCATTGGCATTGCAAAAAATAAAAGTAACAATAAAGAAATTCCTTCCAAGAAGGCTATAATTTTAAAAGATTTGGTCATGATATAATTTTGTTTTTTTAAAAGTAAGAAATACAGCTGCAAAATTAAGCAATAGGTTGGATTAAAAAGAAAAATCTACAGTACTTTTGAACGAATAAAGAAAAAGATGAGTAAACGTGATTTGAAAAAGTATTTGAGTGAACTGTCAAACGAGCAATTGCAACTTCAGATAGTTGCATTATATGACAAATTCGTTCCAATAAAAACCTATTTTGACTTTGTGTTTAATCCAAAAGAAGAAAACTTGGTGAAAGATGCGAAAATCAAAATAAGCAACGAGTATTTTCCCGTTAGAGGAAAAAGACCCAAAATGAGACGTTCTGTAGCTCAAAAATATATAAAGCATTTTATTAGTTTAGGAGTGGATTCTTTTAAAATTGCCGATGTTATGCTTTACAATATTGAGATTGCTCAAGCCTTGAGTTCCGAAAAAGTAATCAAATCGGAATTGTTTTTTAAAAGCATGCTAACTTCCTACGAACAAGCCGTTGGCTTTCTGATTGCCGAAGGCATACTTTATGAATTTCAATCTAGAGTCGTGGCTGTTAAAGACGAAGCAATTCAGCAAGATTGGATCAATAAATTTGAATTCGATGCTCTTGTAGAAAGGTTTCAGTATTAAATAAATATTAATTTATACTATAAAATGGTTCGATAACTCTTTTTTAGGTGTAGTTTTGCAAAATTGTAAAACATGCTATGCCCCACAAAGAGTTAGAGATAGAAGTTGAAGAAAGAAAGGAACTTTACGGCTACCAAAAAGGCGATATTGATGCCATTTTTGAACGTTTAGACAATGCTCCTAACAACCATCACTTGTTGTACCAACTTCCTACTGGAGGTGGAAAAACGGTTATTTTCTCTGAAATAGTTAGAAGGTATTTGTCGAAGCATGATAAAAAAGTATTGGTTTTAACGCACCGAATTGAACTTTGTAAGCAAACCTCAAAAATGCTCAAAGGATTTGATGTCAAAAACAAAATCATCAATAGTAAAGTAAAGGAACTACCGGATCAAAACGATTACTCTTGTTTTGTTGCGATGGTGGAAACCCTAAAAAACCGAATCAATGATGAAAAACTTCATTTAGACAATATTGGTTTGGTTATTATTGACGAAGCACATTACAATTCCTTTAGAAAATTATTAAGCTTTTTTAAAAAATCATTCATACTTGGCGTTACTGCAACACCCTTGAGTTCAAATATCAAGTTGCCGATGAATGAAAATTATGATGAATTGATTGTAGGGGATACGATTAGTTCTTTAATAGAAAAAGGTTTTTTGGCAAAGGCCATTACTTATAGTTATGATGTGGGATTAACTTCTTTAAAAGTGGGTATCAATGGTGATTATACAGTGAAATCATCGGATGATTTGTACTCCAATATGGCAATGCAGGAAAAATTACTTCATGCTTATACCGAAAAATCTCTTGGGAAGAAAACACTAATCTTTAATAACGGAATCAATACCTCGCTTTATGTCTATGATACTTTTAAAGAAGCGGGTTATCCCATTCGTCACTTAGACAATACCAGTAACCCTGAAGATCGTAGAAATATTTTGTCTTGGTTTAAAAAAACTCCGGATGCTATTTTAACGTCGGTTGGTATTTTAACGACCGGTTTTGATGAACCTACTGTGGAAACGATTATTCTTAATCGAGCAACTAAATCATTGACATTGTATTTTCAAATGATTGGTCGTGGCTCTAGAAAGTTACACTATAAAGATATTTTTTCGGTTATTGATTTAGGAAATAATGCCGCTAGGTTTGGTTTATGGAGCGATCCAGTTGATTGGCAACATATCTTTAAATCTCCCGAATATTATTTGGAAAATCTTAGGGATGACGCCGAAATTGAATTGCATTTCAAATATCAAATGCCACCAGAATTAAGGGCCAAATTTAGTAAAACACCAATGGTAACTTTTGATGTCGATGAAGAGCACAAAATAGCGATTGCTCAAAACCTGAGATCGAAAGTAGTTATTGAAAAATCCTTGGAGCAACATGCTGCTATGTGCGTTGACAATACCGAAGAATTGTATGATGCTAAAGTATTAGCTAAAGAATTACAAGCTGATATCGAATGCCGAATGAGAAGGTATGCCAAATGCTTAAGTCATTGTAGTAAAAACTATCGGGAATGGCTTATTGAAGACTACAAATTAAAATTAATATTGCTCATCGGAAAAAAATACAGAGAAACACTCTTTTAATTTTATTTTTTATTTTCCCAATCCGATGAAATACATTATTTAACGACATACTCAACCTAATTATTTTAACACTTTTTTTGTAGCTACTTTTGCATTATAAAAAAATGCATTTCGTCGACTTTATGAGCGTTTACAACAGATTTCAGACGTTTTTTTTTTATATTAGATAAAGAGAAAATATCTTTGTTAAAGAATCTAGAAATAAACATTTAAAAATAAATCGATTTCTATTGATTTATGAAGTTTAAAAAACGATTGAAGGTATGAAAAGTAAATACGATGTAATGTTAATTTTAGAAGGAACCTATCCATTCAATGGAGGTGGGGTTTCAACTTGGGCTCACATGCTTTGCAACAAAGTAAATAATGTGAACTATACATTGTATTCTGTGAATGCAGATTTCGAAGAAAAATCAAAATATCAATTAAGCGAAAACGTTAAGGATGTAATTCAGGTTCCATTATGGTCTCCATTAGAACCTCAAGAATTATTGAATTACGGAAAAAAATATTACAAAACAGTCAATAGAAAAGAACAAGAAGACGAGTCAGAAATTGAATCCTTGTTTATCCCTATTTTCGAAAGATTGCTGAATAACATCTACAATAGTAATGCTGATATTGAAGACATCGACGATACCATTTTCGATATGTGGCAATTCTTTCAAGGGCATGATTACAAAAAAACGATGAAAAGTCTCGTAGTTTGGAAATGCTTTTGCAAAACAATTGCAGCTATTATTGCAAAAGACAATCATTACGACGCTACTTTATATGATTTTACAGTAGGTATGCGTTGGATTTATCGTTTCTTAATTCCAATTTCTATAGATGTCCCAAAAATGGACGTTTCGCACTTAACATTATCGGGGTTCCCTGTAATTCCTGCTTTGGTATTGAAATACAAATACGGAACTCCAATCATAGCTACAGAACACGGAGTTTTCATCAGAGAACGCTTAATTGCTATCAATTCTTCAGAATATTCTTTTTTCTTAAAAAACTTATTAATCAAGTTTTCAGAGTGCATCACTAAATTGGTATATTATAAATCAGATCTAATTTTATCCGTAAACAAATTCAATATTTCGTGGGAGAAAAAATACGGTGCCAATCCAAATAAAATTGATGTCATTTATAATGGTATCGATTCTGATCTTTTTATTCCGTCTCCAAAACCAGCACATTTAGAAGGAATACCAACTGTAGTAGCTGCTGCGAGAATTTTCGAATTGAAAGATATTATCACTATGATTAAATCTTGTGAGGTAGCTAAAAGAGATATTCCAAATGTTCGTTATTTGGTTTATGGAGATTATAATGCTGTTCCTGAATACACAAAAGAATGTAGAAACTTAATCCAAAAATTAGGATTAGAAGAGAATTTCTTTTTAAATGGATTTCATGACAAACCACACCAACTTTTCTGTGAAGGAGATATTTCAATATTAACTTCCATTTCGGAGGGTTTTCCTTATACAGTTCTTGAATCTATGAGCTGCGGAATTCCTGTAGTTGCTACAGATGTCGGTGGAGTTACGGAAGCTTTGGATGAAAAATGTGGATTTATTTGCAAACCAAAAGATCACGAATCATTAGGAAAAAGTGTCGTAACATTGTTAAACGATGAAGTACTCAGAAAGCAAATGGGAGCGAACGCTAGAAAAAAAGTTATCAATCATTTTACTGTCGATAAGTTTATTAACGAATACGAAATCGCTTACGAATTCATCATGAATAAAAAAGCACACGAACCTATATACTTAAACCCACACCTTCAACAAGAGGAAACTATGGAAGCATCGTAGTCCATTTTTTTTCTTAACCAAAATAGAACCCCCAATCTACTATGGAAAATCACTACACAAACATCAAGTCTTTAATTGAAAATACTAAAGACAAAATCGGTAAGCCAGTAAGCAGCGATGTTGTGTCGGCTACTATAGAATCTTTCGGGATTAGAGAAAAGGATACAAAGGATGACTTTGGATTTAATTCTATAAAAGATTTGGCCGATTTGGTTTATTACGAATTAACTACTGATAAATATTACATAGGAGCCAAAAATACTAAAGAAATAGAAGTTGAAGCGACTCAACCCAGAATCATTCAAATCAAAGACTACTTCAGGATCAAATCCAAAATTTTTGCTCAATACTATTCTTTAGGTATTTTTCACTTACTTCCCGTTTTAATCCAAATTACAGCTATTATTCTTTTTGGCTATTCATTGTGGACCTATGTAGGTTTCAACGAAGTACAGTCAACCGCTGTAGTTTTGGGAGTCATAATTGGATTAATTTCCACTGGGGGATTTGTTCAAATTATTGGGCGGCAAGCTTCTTTTTATTGGAATTACGAAGATTATCTCATGACCAATAAAACAATAAATTACCTTCACAAAATTGGAATGGTATCCATCTTTTTTGTTTTAACAACCATCTTTTTGGTCAATTTCTTTTTTCACATTTACCCCTATGAAATTTTATTTGTTGTATTCGCATATGCCTTTTTGATTGGAATGTTACTCCTTGTTTTAGCGCCTTTGCATACCATTAAACAACGTTGGGTAATTACGTTTGCCATTTTTGCTGGAACTGCTGTTGCCATTTACTTAAAAGAAACGACAGTTTTATTAATTTTCGCAACCCATTGGATTGGAATTGGAGTAGCAGTGATTATTGCTAAACTCTTTTTGATGGTTTATTTTAGGAGATTGACTAAAAACAAAAAATCAATCAGTGGTAATAAAATTAAGGTTCCAGTAGTGCTGTATCATAACTACAAATATTTCTTTTATGGGATCTTTATTTATGTGTTTATCTTCATCGATAGAATCTTAGCATGGTCTTCTGGTATCAATGGAAATCTACCTTTTCTAGTTTATTTTGAAAAAAATTATGAATTGGGGATGGATTTAGCTATTTTGGTATTTTTATTACTAGCGGGTGTTCTCGAATATAGTATCGCATCGTTTACAAGATTTATTGATATTGGACAAAAAATTACAGATCATAAAACTCCCGAAGTCTTTAATAATCAGCTTCGTAAAATGTATTGGCAACAAGTTATGTTGTTGTTTATAACCAGTACACTTGCGTTTGTATTTATATATTACATTATAAATGCATCCTGGGGATTTGAAGGACAGTTTAATGAAACTTTAGTTCAATTAAGCATCAAAGTTTGTGTTATTGGAGGTTTAGGATATGTATTTTTGGCGTGGGGAATGTTAAATGCCTTGTATTTATTTACCCTTGGTCAAGCTAGTAAACCTCTGAAAGCTATTATTTATGCTTGCTTGCTGAATATCATTTTAGGTTTTGTTTTAAGTAGATTTTTTGCATACGAATATAGTGTAATAGGAATGCTTTGTGGAGCAGCACTATTTGTAGCGCTCACTCTAAAAGCGAATATCAACTATTTCAAAAATCTTGATTACTATTATTATGCTGCGTATTAAATACCTTATTTATTTCCTCCCATTAATTTTATTGACCAATTCTTTTCAAAACGATATGAAAAAAAGTAATGTATTAGTTTGTTATGGAAAATTGAATCCCGAATCGGTCAAAGGATATAAATACGTTATTGTCGAATCCAAACATTATTTCCCAAGTAATATTCGAGTATTAAAAGCCCAAAATACCAAAGTGTTTGCTTACATTAGTTTGGGAGAAGTCAATGCAAACGCACCACATTTCAATGAATTAAAAAAAAATACCTTAGGAAAAAATAAGATTTGGAACAGTTACTATCTCGATTTAAATTCCGAGAAAACTACAGCTACACTAATGGGAATTATTGATGAAATCTTTACCAAAGGATACGACGGATTGTTCTTAGATAACTTTGATAATTTTACAATTCACGGCCCACAAAAAGACCAGCATGAAGCCATTATTGCGCTATTAAAAAAAATTAAAGAAAAGTACCCCACGAAAATGTTCATTCAAAATGCTGGATTAGATTTAATTAGCGAATCTTCAAAGTACATAAATGACATTGCTTTAGAATCAGTTGCTAGCAGTTATGATTTTAAAACTAAAACCTATAATTTGAGAGACAAAATTCAGTTTGAAGAGTATTTGAATCGAATCAAATCCCTGAATGAAAAGTATAAAATTCCCTTCATTCTCATTGAATATGCCGATACATCGCTATTAGAAAATCAAATCGTAGACCGAATTGGATCTGCCAATATGGATTATTTTATAGGAAATATCGATTTGCAAAATTTACCTAATTTTAAATAGGAAGGCGCATGATGTTTTTAACAAGTTCAATATTATTAGGTTTTGTAAGGCTTTGCTTTATAATACTCTTTTTATTCTACTTGAATAAAAAATTCATCAATGCAAAGAAACAAGTCAGTTTCCTAGATTTTATTGTTATCAATTGGTTTCGCTATGGTAGCGTTTTAGTCGTTTTGATTTTTACCTTAATCGAATTAAATGCCTACAATCTTTTTAACTGCTTCTTTGTATTCACGCTACTGTTGTTTTTTGATGTTATTGGAATCGAAAATTTGAAAAGACCAAGAGCATTCTTTAATACGCATATCAAAAACGCGCTATTAACTTTCTTGAGGAATATTGAAAATGAAAAATCGTTCTGGCATTGGTTTTCTTTAAAATCTAAAAAGTTTAAAAAGAAAAATATCACCTTATTAATTCTTACCATTATCGTGGGCGGTATTACCTTCGTTAGTCGTTATTATTTCGTTATATATGACAATTATTCGTTATCAGATGCTTGGATTTACGACTTAAATAAAGTAATCCAATTCGACAATCAATATTGGTTTACATTCGAATTGGCAACCGATGCCGAATTGGCCATGATTAATTTTTACGGTAAAATAACAGATGTTAGTCCCGAAATTGCTTTGCAAGTAATCTCTATTTTAGAGTCGACTTTATTAGCAATTATTATCTTTTGGTTGTTAAATAAGTTGTCACCATCCAAATATATTGCCCCATTAATCGCTTCCTTGTCGTTTGCACTAGTTTATGTGTTGACGCCTTTAAATGTTTATTATTTATTAAAAGGAAACCCAATTTTCCTTGCCTTAACTTTTGCGCTACCTGCATTTGTGTTTTATATCAAACCGGATCTTATTAAAATTAATAAATTGAGTTTTGTTATTAGCAATCTGTTTATTTTTACTTCAATTGGATTGATTGATTTGTTTACGTTGTTGATCCTAATTCCACCTTTTTTACTAATCGGGATTATTTTTACCAAGTATAAATACAAGTTTAAAAACCTATTAACGCTGTTGTCCTATGCGATTGCCCTAATTATATTATATGTAGTGTATAATGTTGCTAGTTATTATCAAGGTGCCAATTTGTTAGATTTTGTGCATTCTAATTTATTATCGTTAAGCTCTTACACTTATGTTCCGCAGCTTATTTTTCCTTACGAAAAAATCATTCAATATGCACAATACAGTACTTTTATTGGATTCTTTTTGGTTCTACCGTTGATTATTTTCAAAAAAGAAAACTGGAGAGCCACAATAATTTTTTACCTCTATTTCAACGTATTAATTTTATTGACTTTTATCAAAAGTGAATGGGTTGATATTGACATGCTGAACAACTCCATTTCGGTAATCTTGCCTATTATTTTCGGATTTACATTGGCAATCATCATTCGAATTTGTAATTTAGTACTGTATCGTTGGGAACGTTTTTATCCAATCACTTTAACGGTTATTTTAGTGAGCATCGTCTATGCCTCTATTTTCTATCAGCAGAAAAATATTAATTCACTCAAAGAATCCGATCAAACCCCTAAACAAATTTTAGATGCGTACGATAAAATTAGTCAGACGTTCTTTCCTCGTGCTTATTGCGTAGTCAATGATCCCGCAGCACAAGTAATTAGTAATAATTCGCACTTTTTTATGAATTATGATTTCTTTTTAAACGAATATCCAAAGATTGATTCCATCAATACCAAACATAAAAAAGAACCGAATTTTCTATTCAAACACCCAGAATATTCTCTTTCTAAAAGCGTTTTGGTCTTCATTTTAAATGAAAAAAGTAAAGATGAAAACAACGTTTTTGCAGAAAACAAACACTTGCAAAAGAAATTAATAGAGAATTTATATTTGTTTCGAAAACGAGGAAAAAAAGTCACACTTTTTTACGACAGTAAGTTACTTAAAGTATATGAGATCGTTAATAATCCGAGAGAAAGTAAAATTTCCGATTTAATATTTTAGTTATGAGATCGAAATTTATCACTATTTATAGTTGCTTTTTTATAGCCATTGCTTTTGCATTACTAGCATCTAGTTGTGAAGGATTAGACGATTGGTCCGATTTGCAAACATCAGACTTATTTGATACTAAAAGTGGTTCAGATTCAGATTCATTTAAAAGGTATACTGAACCCGTCATGAGTTCGCAACCTTTGGTAGAATATATTGTAGATGATACTGAAAAATACAGCCGACTTTATCAAAAGGATATCAAAAAGCTATGCGACTACACGAAGATTCCATACCATTCTATGAGTATTGGAACTTGGAATAGTTTCCTAAAAATTGCACCCAGTACACGGGTTTTTATTGTTTATGATACCAAAAAACTAAACGACGCTTCGGTTTCAAAATTAATTGATTTTGTGTCTAATGGCGGAACACTATTTATTCCGTTTGCCAATGAAGATCGAAGAATGGCCTATCTATTAGGATTCAAACCGGAAGCTGAATATGCCACTGACGTCAAGTCAGCGGGTTGGTATTTTAGTTCGCCCATGTTACCAGGACTAAAAGGAAAAACGTACTCCACCAATTTGCGGCTTTTTGGATTTGCTTCCCAAAACTTCTCTAACAAAGTAAAAGTATTGGCTACTTCGGTAACCAATGCAAACTATCCATCCGTTGTTTTGAATACAATTGGGAAAGGAAAGGTATTGTTATACAACACTTCGGGTGAATTCATTAAGGCAGATCGAGGGTTTCTTTTTGCTGGAATTTTAAAAGGATTAGAAGGAATACCATACCCGATTGCCAATACAGCAACATTTTTCTTAGACGACTTCCCATCGCCTCAATACGATATCAAAGCCGAGCCAATTCAGTCGGAAATGAATATGGTCACTTCTGATTTTGTTCAAAAAGTTTGGTGGCCCGATATGAAAGCATTGGCAAAAGAATATAAAATTCCTTATGCTGCAATGCTTACGTTTGATTACAGAAATAAAATTGTACCTCCGTTTACTTTGGATCAATGGAATTCCAAAAAAATTAAAATTAAAAATAGGGTAGTGGCCTTACCCGATTGGTTGGTAGAAGAAGTAGCAGCCAATGGACATGAATTGGCTTTTCACGGGTACAACCACGTATCCCTAATGAAATCAGATTGGAAGAATTTGAAATTCATTGAAACTGCCATAAATAGTGTGAAGAAAAAATGGGAGCTAAGCAATTATGGTAAATTACCAACAACCTACGTTCCACCATCCAACAATATTGATAAAGTTGGAATTCAAGAGTTAAAAAAAGCGATGCCTTCGATTAAATATATGTGTAGTTTGTATTTAGGTGCGACCAATGAGGGTGGAAATCGAGAATTCGATTACGACCCCTACAATAAAAACTTGTTCGATTACCCTAGAATATTAAGTGGTTTTTATTTTAACGATGACGAAAAATACAACCAACAATCGATGTATTTGTTTACTGGAATTTGGACACATTTTGTGCATCCAGATGATGTGTATCAAATCCCAGCTACCGCCAATAAAAGTGCGGGGGATTATTCCTTGAGAAATAGCAAATCTTACGGCTGGAAAAAAACCAAAGGAAAAGACAAAGCCATGTTTCCTGAATTTAAAAGTTTTGTTAGACAACAAACTAGCAATTTCCCCCAAATGCGTTTTGTGAATGGAAATGAGGGTGGAAGAATTGTAATGGATTGGAGAGCATCTCGTTATACACACAAATCTGAAAATGGACTTTATACGGTAAAAGAAATCAATCCTGATGCAGCCAAAAAGCAATATTGGTTTATGTATGGAAGTCCACAAAATGCAGATAAAATTGAATCCCAATTAAAAAGTCAAACAGTATTGTTTTCAAAAACACCCTTTATGGACGGTTATCTGTATTCGGTTTACACCAACAAACCGAAATTAACGGTTGTCGATTTGAATTACAAAACTCCAAAAGAAAGAGCTCTTCAAACCAGTATCAATGAGTTAGTCAAAGCTGATTTAGCAGCATACAATGAGGCAACAAAACGTTTTCAAACCGGTACTATTTGGGTGGATGATTCCGATAAAAAATTAAAAATCGAGATGGCGGCGTTAAAGGCTAAAATGCTCAGCAGTACTGTAATTGATTCGGTTTCTTGGAACAAATACGCCAAATACATGTCGTGGACGAATAGAAGATCCGAGGTCTGGAAA
>CALPUN020000058.1 GCA_943326765.2 Bifidobacterium breve
CAATGTCATTCACCAATGTTATAAAAACAAAGTCAAGAAATTACTTTTTCTAGGTTCAACATGCATTTACCCAAAACTAGCGCCGCAACCTTTAAAGGAAGAATATTTATTGACCGGTTTACTAGAAGAAACCAATGAATCTTACGCCATTGCCAAAATTGCAGGCATCAAAATGTGTGATGCTTACCGAGACGAATACGGTTGCAACTTTATTTCGGTGATGCCCTCCAATTTATATGGTTTCAACGATAATTACGATTTGCAAAACTCACATGTATTGCCTGCTTTATTACGCAAATTTCACGAAGCAAAGCAAAACGGAGAAAGTGAAGTAGTGGTTTGGGGAACAGGAACACCTTTGCGCGAATTTTTACACGCGTCTGACATGGCTAATGCTTGTGTCTTTTTGATGCAAAATTTCAACGAGAAAGGCTTTGTGAATATTGGAACCGGCAAAGAAATTTCGATTAAAAATTTGGCAGAGTTGATCAAAGAGATTGTTGGTTTCAAAGGCACTATCGTTTTTGATGCGTCAAAACCCGATGGAACACCCCGAAAAATAACCGATACTACAAAATTAAATACTTTAGGATGGAAGCATTCCATCGAACTTAAAGACGGAATTCAACAAGTGTATCGCGAGAAGTTTCTCTTAAGTACGGAAGTCAAATCCTAATTCAGTAAAGCAGCAGGAGCATGAAAAAAATACAAGTTGGATTTTTAATGTCGTATGATTACGAGTTGTTGAAGAAATCAATTCCGCCCGTTTACGAATTGGCGGACACCATTTTTTTAGCTTTGGATCATCAAAAAAGAACTTGGTCCGGAAATCATTTCGAAGTAGATCCTAGCTTTTACGAATGGTTGGAAAAGTTTGATGTCAAAAAGAAAATTGTTATTTACGAAGATAACTTTTACGTTCCAGAGATTACCGGAATCGAAAATGATACGCGCGAACGGTATATGCTGGCTTTAAAAATGGGCGTTGGCAATTGGTTGGTGCAGGTAGATTCAGATGAAATTTTTATCGATTTTGAAAAATTCGTGAACCGACTCCGAAAATACGATTCCTATTTGATCAACCCTGAAAAACATCCATTACAATTTGCAGGCTTCCACATCAATGTTTACAAATATTTAGACGATGGTTTGTTGTATATCGACCAACCAACAAAGTTGATGTTAGCGACCAATTATCCAAATTATAAATGTGCCAAAAATACTCGGGAACGAATCATTTACAACGAAGATTTCGTCTTACACGAAGGATTGGCGCGGACTGAAGAAGAACTACTATTAAAATTGGAGAATTGGTCGCACAAGCAAGATATTAATGCAACGTTCCTAGAAAAATGGAGAAGCGCTAACAAAGACAATTACCAATCGATTAAAGACGTTTTTTATTTAGAGCCAGAAATTTGGAAAAATTTGGGCTATTTCCCGTCGAAGTCTTTGAGTGAATTGAAAAAAATGGTGGAAGAAGATGCCAACTTAAGAATTCCAAAAGTGAAATTGTTTTTTAGAAATTTCGGACAATGGTTCAAACATTCTAAAATCAGCAAACCGACTTACCAACCCAAGTTTGAAAAATACTTTTAAGGGTTATGAAATCGGTAGCCCTATTAATCGCCACTTACAATTGGCCGGAAGCGCTAAATTTGGTACTTCAAAGCGCCTTGAAACAAACAAAACTTCCAAATGAGATTTTAATAGCGGATGATGGTTCTAAAGAGGAAACCAAAAACTTAATTGAAAAATTTCAATTGGTAAGCTCCATTCCGATTCGGCATTTTTGGCAAGAAGACAAAGGCTTCCGAAAAGCAAAAATTTTAAACAAAGCCATAGCAGCCTCACAATCCGACTATATTATACAAGTGGATGGCGATTGTATTTTACACCCAAAACTCGTTGCCGATCATTGTAATGCTGCTCAAAAAGGAATCTACTTATACGGTTCCAGAGTCAATATTTTACCAGATTCGGTTGCGACAGTTCTTAAAAAGGAACAACTGGAATTCAACTTATTTTCGAAAGAGATTAAAAACAAAACCCGAACTTTGAATTTGCCTTTTTTGGCGCAATTTTACCAACCTCATTCGGGCATTTCTAAAAAATTTAGAGGGTGTAATGTGTCCTTTTGGCGAGACGATATCATCGCAGTTAACGGATATAATGAAGATTTTGAAGGCTGGGGTCGAGAAGATTCCGATGTGGTGATTCGCATGAGTAACAATGGCGTAAAAGCAAAAAGATTGCGCTACGCGGGTGTTGTTTTTCATATTCACCACAAAATAAATGCAAAGGACAATTTTGAAAGTAATGATCAAAAGCAAAAGGAAACTATTTTTAATAAAACCATTCGAATAGTAAATGGAATCGATCAATACCTAAAATGATGTAGGATTCAAATTCAATGTTTCTTTAAATAATGTAATTCCATTCTTGTTTAGGAAAACTAAAAAGCAATCCCTACTTTTGTTTCACAGATACTACTTTAATGCGACTGATTCTTCATCCTAATTTCATTCAATTTCAATCCGAATTAACTCGTTTTATAAATGATTTTGCATCGGAAGGAGTGCTTTTCGGAGATGGTAATCGCAATAAAATCAAGTTGTTTGAGTTGAATGGGGAGACCATCAATATTAAATCATTTAAAGTTCCGAATTTAATCAATCAAGTGGCCTACAAGTTTTTTAGAAAATCGAAAGCAAGACGGTCGTATGAGTTTGCCAACCGATTGATAGAATACGGAATTGGAACCCCACAACCCATAGCTTTTTCAGAAAGTTTTTCTTTGATTGGAATTCAAAAAAGCTTTTATATTAGCGAGCATTTGCAAGCCGATTTAACGTATCGCGAATTGGTAGAAATCCCAACCTATACTGATCATGAGACAATCTTACGCCAATTTGTGCAATTCTCTTTTCGATTGCACGAAAAAGGAATTGAGTTTTTAGATCATTCGCCAGGAAATACGTTAATCAAAAAAACGGCAGATGGTCAATACAGCTTTTATTTGGTGGATCTAAATCGCATGAACTTTCAAGTCGAAATGGATATAGAACGTCGTATGAAAAACTTGTCACGATTGACTCCAAAAACGGAAATGATTGCGATCATGAGTGATGAATACTCCAAATTATATGGTAGAAGTTACGAGGTAGTGTATGAAAGAATGCATTTTTATACCGATGAATTTCAAGAAAAGTACCATCGGAAACGTCGGTTGAAAAGCCAATTTCAATTTTGGAAATAGACTAGATTTTAGTCCAAAGTTTTTTTAATTCTTGGTATCGAACATGAATGCTGTAGGCATTGAGGTAGCAAATAAGAATCCCTTTTTTACCGTCAAAGATTCCCAAACGAACGATATAATTGTATAAGAAATTATAAGTTGGATGGAGTAGCGTGTGAAATACGGAAGGTTTCATTTTCTTCATAAACTTTTCCTGAGCCTTAAACCTTCCATAACTACTCATTTTGGCTTTGTAGGATTCGTAATCAGAGTAAGAATAATGAATCAGTTTGTTTTTAAGCGTCCCCGTATTGCCTTTAACATCAAGTTTTTCGTGCACTAATCGGTCGGTGGTGTATTTTGCAAAATCTTTATGAAACAACCGAAATATTTTATCGGTTTGCCAACCACTGAATTGCAAAACTTGGTTTTGAAACATGAATTTTCGGTAAAACAAATAAGCATTGTCGGGTTGTTCTAGATTGATGGTTTCTAGGATTTCGCTTTTTAATTCGGGAGTTAAGCGTTCATCCGCATCAAGAAACAGGATCCAATTGTTTTGAGCTTGTTCGATGGCAAAATTCCGTTGCGCCGTGTAATTCTCAAATTTATGCTCAATAAACTTAACATTTGGGAACGATTCTGAAATGGTTTTGGTTTGGTCTTTACTGAAAGAATCTACGATGATTACTTCATCGGCGAAAGCTAAATCGTCCAACAATTCCTTCATATGAATTTCTTCATTCAAAGTAATTATTAAAGCGGAGATGTTCTTAGTCGATTTGGAATCCATTAATAGATATTATTTCGCAAATATAATTTATTAACTACTTTTGTCACTAATAAATTACTTTTTTTTATGAAAGCATCCGTAATTATTAGTACGTACAATGCGATAGAATGGCTCGAAAAAGTTTTATGGGGTTTCAGCGCACAAACTACTTCTGATTTTGAGATTGTTATCGCGGATGACGGATCGAATAGCGATACCAAAGAACGCATTTTAGCTTTGCAAAATGAAATTCCCATTCCCATAATTCATGTGTGGCACGAAGACGATGGTTTTCAAAAAACAAAAATTTTGAATAAAGCCATTCTTGCCGCTACTTCAGAGTATCTTATTTTTACGGATGGCGATTGTATTCCGAGAAATGATTTTGTAGCGACCCATTTACACTATAGAGCAAAAGGGTATTTCCTATCCGGTGGCTATTTCAAATTACCGATGCCAACTTCTAAAGCCATTACCAAAGAGGATATTCTAAAGCAAAATTGCTTTGATGTAAATTGGTTAAAGGCCAATGGAATACAGTCGAATTCTAAAATCATCAAACTAAAAACTTTCGGATTTTTATCGAAAACCTTAAATAAAATAACACCTACCAAACCATCTTGGAACGGGCATAATGCATCGGGTTGGAAAGCAGATATCCTTGCAGTGAATGGGTTTAATGAAGAAATGAAATACGGCGGTGAAGATCGAGAATTAGGGGAACGCTTGTTTAATTTTGGATTGTCTTCGAAGCAAATTCGCTACAGTGCCATTTGTGTGCATCTGGATCATGCTCGCGGGTATGTGTCGGATGAAGTTTGGAAAAAAAACAATGACATTCGTTCCTTTACCAAAGACCATAAAGTGATTGAAACTCCAAACGGTATTCGGTCTAATTGATTTGCAGGTATTTCTCCAGCTCTGAGAGCCACAAGTCTGGGGTGAAGTAGTGGTACAATTCCAGGGCATCTTGTTTCATTTCTTTGGCGCTTTTGGCACCGTACAATTCGGGTTTGAAATCTTTTAAGTGAACGGAAACATGGGTTTTGCCATCTTCAAAAAAGCTCCAAGCTTCTTTAATAATCCAAGTTGAAAAAATCGTGAACGTTGGTTTGTTCATGGCTTTCGCCATATTGACCGCACCGCCTTCGTTGCCGATTAATGCGTTACAATGGTAAGTGATTGATAAAAACTCGCGAATGCTTCCCGGAATAAGCGTAATCTTGATATTTCTCTGAGTATTGGGTTGGCAAAAATCAAAAATTTCTTGGGCTTCTTTTTGTTGTGAAGGCATGTAATTGAAAAGTAAGGTTGCGCCAGTTTGAGCGACAATTGCATCTAAAACAGCGCTCATGTAGGGAAACGGGTACGTTTTGTTGGTTCCGCTTCCTAATACGCCGATCATATAAACTTTTTTAGTCAAATCAACTTCGTGTTGGGACAAGATTTCTTTTCCTTTGGCAATTTCAATGTCGGTTAAAAAGATTTTAGGCCTGTTGTCTAAAGTAATATCAAGATGCAACGGATTTAGTAAGTTGAGTCGGTTTTCAATAGCTAGTCCGGCATTGGTATTAGGAATCGTTAACTCTTGTACCATTTCAGTATAGACAAAATTTCGAAAGGGTTTATGAAACCCAATTTTCTTTTTAGCTCCAGAAAAAGCAACAACCAAACGACTTTCAACTTTACCATACGCATCCATTACAAGGTCGTACTGTTCTTTTCGGATAGTTAGCAAAAATTGAAATAATGCTTTTTTGCTGGTTCGGTATTGGTCTTTAAATAAAAGAATTCGATTAATATTTGGATTGTTTTCAACAACTGGAGCGGTAAACGGATAAATCAAATAATCGATTTGCGCGTTTGGATAAGCACTTCGAAGATTGTTGCAAATAATTGAACTTACCAACACATCGCCAATCATCTTTTGTTGAATCACTAATATTTTCATAGCCTTAATTTTTGCTTTTGGAATCCGAAGAAGTAGAATCTAAACGGCTACATCGTATTCTCTTAAAGCGTTGTTGAGTGACGTTTTCAAATCGGTAGAAGGTTTGCGTTTGCCAATGATTAATGCGCAAGGCACTTGATAGGATCCAGCGGCAAATTCTTTAGTATAACTTCCGGGTATTACGACAGACCGAGCAGGAACGATACCTTTCATTTCTATCGGAGTAGGGCCAGTTACATCGATGATTTTTGTAGAAGCTGTCAAACAAACGTTAGCGCCTAAAACGGCTTCGGTTTCTACGCGAACGCCTTCAACGACGATGCATCTCGAACCAATAAAAGCGCCATCTTCAATAATTACGGGTGCTGCTTGCAACGGTTCTAAAACGCCTCCAATACCAACACCACCACTCAAATGCACATTTTTTCCAATTTGAGCGCAACTACCCACAGTGGCCCAAGTATCGACCATCGTTCCTTCGTCTACATAAGCGCCAATATTCACGTAACTTGGCATCAAGATAACTCCTTTTGAAATGTAAGCGCCGTGACGAGCCACGGCATGAGGAACAACTCGAATTCCTTTTTCGGCATAGCCGCGTTTCAACGGAATCTTGTCGTGGTATTCAAAGATTCCCACTTCAATAGTTTCCATTTTTTGAATTGGAAAATACAATACTACCGCTTTTTTTACCCATTCGTTAACTTGCCATCCGGTTGCAGTTGGCTCAGCTACTCGCAAAGTTCCCGCATCTAATAAATTAATAACTTCTCTAATAGCCGAAGTGGTGGTTGCCTCTTGAAGTAAATCACGGTTGTCCCATGCTTTTTCAATGATTGGTTGTAAAGGATTCATATCGTATTTTTTAGCAAATATAACGGCAATTTTCGAAAAGGAAAGCATTCCGAAACGAATCTAAAGTATTTTTTTGAGATTGTAGGAAAAGAGAAATAAATGGAAAGAGTAGGTTGGGAAAACGAAAAATGACTCGGAATTAGCCCATTATTTTGCTATTTTTTCTGGACCAAAGTTGATTAAGAAACGCTTGGTATTGGTATACAAGTACATTTTAATTTTATCAATTAACATCACCGTTACGGGGTTTGACTTTTCATCTTGACAAAGATAAATAGTGCCGTTGTCTGGTAAATCGGTTTTGGAAATGATTGTTAATTGGTAATTTTTGTCGACCTCTACATTAATCTTATCCGAATAAAATGCTGCAAATTGATTGCAAACATATTGCCGTTTGCCCCATTCTTGAGCTTCATTTCTGGCTTGAAACTGATGAATAGGGAATACTTTATCTTGCCCCTGTGCTATAAACGAAAGCAATACTGTTAGTAAAAAAAGAAGGTTTTTAAAAGTCATCGGTTAGATTTGGCACCGCAAGAACGTAATTTTTTTTAAAATTTTTATATTTTAATTAATTTTTAATCCCTTTCAATAAAGAGCATTGCTTGTTTTAAGGAATTCTTGTTGTTCCAATCAAAAAGAAGAATTAGTATCTTTGAAAAAAAAAATGCCACGAATTCTCGCCATAGATTACGGACAAAAACGAACAGGGATTGCAGTGACTGATGAATTGCAAATCATCGCTTCGGGTTTGACAACGGTTGCCACAGAAACGCTGTTTTCTTTTCTAAAAGATTATTTTAAAAAAGAGAATGTGCTAAAAGTTCTTGTTGGCGAACCCAAACAAATGGATGGAAGTCCCTCGCAAAGTGCAGCGATGATTAGCGAATTTGTACTTCAATTTCAAAAACTTTTTCCAGACATTCCAGTAATCCGCGTTGACGAGCGTTTTACATCCAAAATGGCATTTCAAACCATGATCGATAGCGGTCTTACTAAGAAACAAAGGCAAAACAAAGCATTGATCGATGAAATTTCGGCCACAATCTTACTGCAAGATTATCTTACCCGAAAGATGATATAGTAAGCTGTCAGAGTCTTCCCGGTTTTTTGGGGCACTAAATTATAAAAATTTGCTAATTCTTACTTTAGAACAATTCAATTTGCATTTTTTCACTATTTTTGCGCACTACAGAAAGAAATATATTCACTTTTCGAACTGTATAATTTAATTGTATTAACATGATTCTACCCATTATAGGATATGGAGATCCCGTTTTAAGAAAAGTAGGAGAGGAAATTACACCCGCTTATTCTAACTTGAAAGAAACGATTGCCAGCATGTATGAAACCATGTACAATGCTTATGGTGTTGGTCTGGCAGCGCCTCAAGTTGGACTGCCTATCCGTTTGTTTGTCATTGATACCACACCGTTTAGTGACGATGACGATTTGTCAGAGAACGAGCAAAAAGAATTAAAAGATTTCAAACGGACATTCATAAACGCCAAAATGTTGAAGGAGGAAGGCGAAGAATGGGGTTTCAACGAAGGTTGTTTGAGTATTCCTGAAGTTCGAGAAGACGTTTATAGAAATGAAAAAATTACCATTGAATTCTTCGATGAAGATTTTAATAAAAAAACAGAGGTGTTTGATGGATTAGTAGCCCGTGTAATTCAGCACGAGTATGATCATATTGAAGGAATTTTGTTTACCGATAAAATTTCTTCTCTAAAAAAACAACTCATCAAAAAGAAACTGCAAAACATTATGGAGGGAAAAACTAGACCCGACTATAAAATGAAGTTTGCTGCAAAAAAAGGAAGATAGTGAGCACTTTAGGATAATAGCGATACAATTTAAAATAACCCAATCAAAGAATTAATACCGATTTAGAAAGATGAATTTAGAAAAAATATTAGCCATTTCAGGAATGCCCGGAATTTATGCTCTGAAAATACAAACGCGTACCGGATTTGTAGCAGAATCGATAGTTGATGGGAAGAAAATCACGGTCGGTTTGAGAAGCAATGTGAGTTTGTTGACTGAAATTTCTATTTACACCCACGATGCCGAAAAACCGCTAGCGGAAGTTATGCGGGCTATCGCAATCAAAGAAAATAGTGGGCCTGCAATTTCTCATAAAGAAGACAATGCCAAATTAGTGGCTTATTTCAAAGAAGTGTTGCCAGATTATGACGAAGACCGAGTGTATCCTTCAGATATAAAGAAAGTATTGAACTGGTACGGAATTTTGCAATCGAAAGGAATGGTTTCACAAGAAGAACCTGTGAAAGAAGTAGATACTCCAGTAGAAGAAGTTATCGCAGAATCGAAAGAACCCAAAACACAAACCAAAGCAGTAGCAAAAGAAAAAAAAGCACCTGCTAAAAAAACAAAACCTAAAAAGGAATAGTTTTTAGAAACCTATAAATAGTAATCCTGTCGTGGTATTTTCGTGACGGGATTTCTTATTTTTACACCATACGTTATTTAGATATCATGAAAAGACAACTCCAACTCCAAGCTTTCGATCGCCTTTTAAACATTATGGACGATTTGCGTGAAAAATGTCCGTGGGATAAAAAGCAAACATTACAATCGTTGCGGCATCTTACCATTGAAGAAACGTATGAATTAGGCGATGCGATTTTAGACAATGATTTAAATGAAGTTAAAAAGGAATTGGGTGATTTGTTATTGCATATTGTTTTTTATGCCAAAATTGGAAGCGAAACAGATGCCTTTGATATAGCCGATGTTTGCAATGAAATCTGTGAGAAATTAATTCACCGTCATCCTCATATTTACGGCGATGTAGAAGTAAAAGACGAAGAAGAAGTCAAACAAAATTGGGAAAAACTCAAACTCAAAGAAGGTAAAAAATCGGTTTTGGAAGGCGTTCCTAAAAGTTTACCTGCATTGGTGAAAGCCAGTAGAATTCAAGACAAAGTCAAAGGCGTAGGCTTCGATTGGGAAGAACCACATCAAGTTTGGGATAAAGTACAAGAAGAATTACAGGAATTGCAAGAAGAAGTGAGTGCTGGAAATCAAGATAAAATGGAAGCCGAGTTTGGCGATGTATTATTTTCGATGATTAATTACGCTCGGTTCTTGAATGTAAATCCCGAAGACGCTTTAGAGCGCACCAACAAAAAATTCATCAAAAGATTCCAATATTTAGAAAGCAAAGCTGGGGAATTGGGCAAGCCTTTGATGGATATGACTTTAGCCGAAATGGATGTATTTTGGAACGAAGCTAAAAAATTATAACCTAGTCGGCCAAACGCTTTAATTTGTTTTTATCCAACAAAAAGATTTTTTTTCCAGTAAGTTCAATTATTCCTAATTTATTGAAATCGGATAACAATCGAATACAACTTTCGGTCGCAGTTCCAATCATGCCAGCCAATTCTTCTCTTGAAAGTTGAATGTGTAACGAGCCATCTTGCTGTTTGCCAAACGTATCTTCTAAATAGACTAAAGTTTCAGCCATGCGTTGTTTCACCGTTTTTTGTGCCATAGAAACCATATGAAAGTCGGCATCTTTCAAATCATTGCAAATCGTTCGCATCACATTCATCGAAAATTGATTGTTGTGATCAAAGAATCCCATCACTTCTGTTTTCGGAATAAAACAAACTTCCATATCTTCCAGAGCAACAGCGGTTAAATTAACAGGTTCGTCACTAATCATCGATCGTTGCCCGAGTAATTCTCCTTTTTTAACCAGTTTTACAATTTGATCTTTTCCATTCGGACTCAATTTGGTCAGTTTGCAAACGCCATCTTTTATACAATAAATACCGTTGACATTGTCGCCTTCTTCAAAGATAATATCTCCTTTTTTTATGGTATGTGCGGTTTTGCATTCTGCCAATTTTAAAAGTTCTTCCTTACCAAGGGCTTTCAAGGAACTGAATTCTCTAACAATACAGTGTTCGCATTTGCTCATAATAAATAGGATAAGTAGTGCGGCAAATTTAATCATTTATATGACAATTATCATATATTAATTAACATTCGTTTAGGTACTTTGTTTCAGGTAAAATGAGCAAAGTTATGGACACACCAAACTGTTTCCATTGTGGTTTAAATATTGTAGAAAACGAAGAAATACGCTTTGATGATAAAGGTTTCTGTTGCAACGGTTGTAAAACGGTTTATGAGATTTTCAGCCTCAATGATATGGCTTGTTACTACGATTTTGAAAAATCACCTGGAGCAACCCCACAAGATATTCAAGGTAAATATGATTTTTTAGACAATGAAAATATCGTTTCAAAACTCCTGGAATTTCAAGAAGACAAAACCGCTATTGTTTCACTTAACATTCCTCATATTCATTGTAGTTCATGCATTTGGATTTTGGAAAATCTACAGCGTCTACAAGCGGGAATAGGTACTTCTCAGGTTAATTTCCCCGAAAAAAAAGTCCGAATTACGTACAATCCAGAACGGGTTTCTTTGAAAACCATCGTCAATTTATTGGGTTCTATCGGATACGAACCTTACATCAGTTTGGAGAATTATGAAACCGGAAAAACCAATGTAGATCGCAGCTTAACCTATAAATTGGGAGTCGCTTTCTTTTGCTTTGGAAACATCATGTTGCTTTCATTCCCTGAATATTTTGAAGTGAAGGAATTTTGGCTCGACCAATACCGAGGGTTCTTTAGAGGGTTAATTTTCATTCTATGCTTGCCGAGTTTTCTCTATTCGGCTAGTGGCTATTATGTAGCAGCCTACCAAAGTATCAAAGCCAAAATGTTGAATATCGAAATCCCAATTGCTTTGGGAATTATCGTGATGTTTATCCGAAGCACCGTAGACATTGTCATGGATTACGGTTCCGGATTTTTTGACAGCTTAACGGGTTTGATTTTCTTCATGTTGCTGGGAAAAATGTTCCAAATTAAAACGTATAGTTTTTTGAGTTTCGAACGCGATTTTAAGTCGTATTTCCCTATTGCTGTAACCAGAATTAGCGCCACTGCCGAAGAAAGTGTTCCCATTTATGAAGTGGAAAAAGGAGATCGCTTGTTAATTCGAAACCAAGAATTGCTTCCGGTTGACGGGATTTTAATTTCTGAAAAAGCCGAAATTGATTATAGTTTTGTAACAGGGGAGGCCGTTCCAATTACAAAAAAATCGGGGGATAAAGTATTTGCAGGCGGCAAGCAAA
Source organism: Bifidobacterium breve (assembly GCA_943326765.2). Classification (GTDB taxonomy): domain Bacteria; phylum Bacteroidota; class Bacteroidia; order Flavobacteriales; family Flavobacteriaceae; genus Flavobacterium. Next base: position 12,002 of record CALPUN020000058.1, read on the forward strand.
TTGGAAAAGTAATCGAAATGGAAGTTTTGCATTCGGTTTCCCAAAGTTACTTAACCCAATTGTGGAGCAACGCTATTTTTCAAAAAAATGTAGCACAAAAGCACAAAACGATAACCGATAAAATCAGTCGGTATTTTACCCCTCTATTATTACTAATTGCTTTTGGAGGTTTTGGCTATTGGATTTTTATTGATACGAATACAGCATTCAATGTTTTCACCGCAGTGCTAATCGTAGCTTGCCCTTGTGCTTTGGCTTTAACGGCGCCGTTTACTTTTGGAAACGTCTTGCGAATTTTAGGAAAGAAAAAGTTTTACCTCAAAAATGCGGTGGTCATCGAACAATTGGCGAAAGTAGATACCCTAGTTTTTGATAAAACCGGAACTATTACCACCAATAAAAAATCGAATATTTCCTATGAAGGAATACCGTTAACAGAATCAAAATTGAACACGATAAAAAGTGTCCTTCGTGCCTCCAACCATCCTTTGAGTAGAATGCTCTACGATTTCTTGCCGGAAACTCCAAGTATCGGAGTTAGCTATTTTGAAGAGCTCACTGGGAAAGGAATTGTTGCTATTGTTGACGGAGTTGAAATCAAAATTGGATCGGCCGCTTTTGTAGAGAAAGTAGAGGAGAATTCCATTCAGCAAACGGTGGTTCATATCAAAATTGGAACTGATTATTTTGGAAAGTACGTTTTCAACAACCAATACAGAGAAGGCTTGGCGGCCCTTTTTAAAAAGTTAAGTCCCCACTACCAAATTAAAGTTTTATCGGGTGATAACGAAGGAGAACGGGAAGTTCTGAAGCACATTTTACCCAAAGGAACCGAATTAATTTTTAATCAAAAGCCAGATCAAAAATTAGAATTTATCAAAAAATTACAAGAAAAAGGGCATAATGTGATGATGGTTGGCGATGGTTTAAACGATGCTGGCGCTTTAGCACAAAGTAATGTTGGTATTTCGATTTCCGAAAATGTCAATGTTTTTTCACCAGCTTGTGATGCTATTTTGGACGCTCAGGAGTTTCAAAAGCTCGACTATTTTTTAAGGCTTTCGAAAAAAGCGATTACGACGATTAAAATGAGTTTTACTTTGTCTTTACTATACAATGTAGTTGGATTGTCATTTGCTATTACAGGAAATTTATTGCCTTTAGTAGCGGCGATTATTATGCCTTTAAGTACTATTACCATAGTAAGTTTCGTAACGTTGATTAGTAATTATTATGCAAGTAGAAAATAGAATGGCACTACTATTAAGAAGGAATCAGTAGTAATTTCAATGCTATTGGGCTAGTATGACAAATGTCATATTTTATAAAAGGAAGTCAAGGTAATTTTGTTAACACAATTTTAAGGTATGAGTGTCATTTATTTATTAATCTCCATTAGTATCGTTGTTGCCATAGGCTTTTTCATTGCTTTTATTCGAGCGGTGAAAACGGGTCAGTATGACGACGACTATACGCCATCGGTTCGAATGCTGTTCGACGATGAGCTCACAATTAAAAAACCAAAATCAATACAAACAATAGAAGAAAAACAACTTTAATTATGGAAATGCAACAATTTTATTACGACAACAAAATTGTAAAGAAATTCATTTACGCTACAATCCTTTTTGGTGTAGTTGGAATGTTAGTAGGGCTAATCCTAGCCACCATGTTTCTGTTTCCAAACCTCACCGAAGGAATTTCCTGGTTGAGCTTTGGGCGTTTGAGACCTTTACATACCAATGCAGTTATTTTTGCCTTTGTTGGAAACGCTATGTTTGCAGGGGTTTATTACTCGCTGCAACGGTTGTTAAAAGCTAGAATGTTTAGCGATTTTTTAAGCAACCTTAATTTCTGGGGATGGCAGTTAATCATTGTAGCGGCAGCGGTATCTTTGCCGTTAGGGATTACGACTTCCAAAGAATACGCCGAGTTAGAATGGCCTATCGATATCGCCATTGCCTTAATTTGGGTAGTATTTGGAATTAATATGATTGGGACCATCTTAAAAAGAAGAGAACGTCATCTGTATGTTGCGATTTGGTTTTACATCGCTACGTTTGTAACAGTAGCGGTTTTGCATATTTTCAATAGTTTAGAATTGCCTGTGTCCGCTTTAAAAAGTTACTCCGTTTATGCCGGTGTTCAAGATGCTTTAGTGCAATGGTGGTACGGACATAACGCAGTAGCCTTTTTCTTAACTACACCTTTCTTAGGGTTGATGTATTATTTTGTGCCGAAAGCAGCTAATAGACCCGTTTATTCTTACCGCTTGTCGATTGTTCACTTTTGGTCGTTAATCTTTATTTACATCTGGGCTGGACCTCACCATTTGTTATATTCTGCTTTGCCTAACTGGGCGCAAAATTTAGGAGTTGTATTTTCGATCATGTTGATTGCTCCATCTTGGGGTGGAATGATCAACGGGCTTCTTACACTAAGAGGTGTTTGGGATAAAGTTCGGGAAGAACCTGTTTTGAAATTCTTCGTTGTAGCCATTACGGGATACGGAATGGCAACCTTAGAAGGACCAATGCTTTCTTTAAAAACGTTCAATGCCGTAGCGCATTATACCGATTGGATTATTGCTCACGTTCACGTAGGAGCTTTAGCGTGGAACGGTTTCATGTCGTTCGGTATGATTTATTGGTTGATTCCTCGCATGACCAAAGGAAAATTGTATTCTACGAAATTAGCGAACTTCCACTTTTGGATTGGAACATTAGGAATTATAATGTATACCCTACCTATGTATGTCGCTGGATTTACACAAGCTTCTATGTGGAAACAATTCAACCCAGATGGAACTTTAACTTATGGAAACTTTCTTGAAACAGTAACTCAAATTATTCCAATGTATTGGATGAGAGCTGTTGGAGGTACTTTATATTTGGTTGGAATGTTTGTATTAGTTTACAACATCATTCAAACGGTGAGAGCCAATGCTAGTGTTGAAGATGAATTAGCCCAAGCTCCTGAACTTCAAAAAATTAGCTCCGGAAGAATCAAAGGTGAAAAATACCACTCTTGGTTAGAAAGAAGACCTATTCAGTTGACACTTTTTGCGACTGTAGCGATATTAATTGGAGGTATTATTCAAATTGTACCTACGATTATGGTAAAATCAAATATTCCAACCATTGCTAGCGTAAAACCGTATTC
>CALPUN020000059.1 GCA_943326765.2 Bifidobacterium breve
TAAACGTTTAATCCAATCCGAAGAAAAACGAGTGTGATACCTTACTTCTTTGATGCTTTTTTTGGCAATCGCAGCTAATGTTTCGTCTTGGCTATTTTGCAATTCTTCTAGTAAAGCCAGATGATACATGTCGAATAAAAATTGTCTGGCAATGGTATAACCAAAATCGGTATTTGGTTGTTCCACCAGAAGCACATTTTTGTATTCTCTTTCCGATCTTAAAAAAGCCACGGTATCTTCGGTAGCATTTTCTCCTAAAAGTGCGGCTGCATATTGATAGTAACTTCGGGTTTGCCCTAATAAATCTAAGGAAATGTTGGTCAAGGCGATATCGGTTTCCAAACTAGCCCCATGTCCGCAAAGTTCCCCTAATCGTTGTCCTAAAATTAAAGAATTGTCGGCGATGCCGTAAATGTATTGCACTAAATGCTCTTTCATCTTACATGTGTTTTAGTTCGTCTGGCAATTCATAAAAAGTGGGATGACGATACGCTTTGTCTTTTGCCGGTTCAAATAGTTCTCCGCTTTGCTCCGGATTGGATGCGGTGATTTGACTAGAGGGCACGACCCAAATACTCACGCCTTCCATTCTGCGCGTATACACATCCCGGGCGTTTTCGAGCGCCATTGTTGCATCGCTAGCGTGAAGGCTTCCGCAATGGCGGTGTTCTAATCCGTTTTTACTTCTTATAAATACTTCCCAAAGCGGCCAGTTTTTCATAATCTTAGTTGTTGGTTGTTGGTTGTTGGTTGTTGGCACAAAGCCCTCCAGCAACGGACAACAATTTATATTGCTTCTTGTAAATTTGCTTTTTCTTGTTTTTCGGCATACCCCATCGCGGCATCACGCACCCATTTGCCTTCTTCCCAAGCTTTGATTCTTGCCGAAATTCGTTGTTTGTTGCAAGGTCCGTATCCTTTGACCACTTGCCAAAATTCGTCCCAATCCAATTTCCCGAAATCATAGCCTTTCTTTTCTTCGTTCCATTTTAAATCGGGATCTGGAAAAGTCAATCCAATTAAATTGGCTTGAGGAACAGTTTGATCAACAAAGGCTTGACGTAATTCGTCGTTGGTTTTGCGTTTCAATTTCCATTTCACGGATTGCTCCGTGTTGGGCGATTGATCGTCTGTTGGTCCGAACATCATTAAAGACGGTAACCACCATCGGTTCAACGAATCTTGAGCCATTGCTTTTTGCTCTGGAGTGCCATTCGCCAATGTCATCATGATTTCAAAACCTTGACGTTGGTGAAAACTTTCTTCTTTACAAATGCGAACCATAGCTCTGGCATACGGACCGTATGAGGTTGAAATTAAGGCTACCTGATTGATAATCGCAGCACCGTCAACTAGCCATCCGATGGCGCCCATATCGGCCCAAGTGATTGCCGGGTAATTAAAAATACTGGAATACTTTGCTTCGCCAGTATGGAGTTGGTGAAACAATTCTTCTCTAGAAATTCCCAGGGTTTCGCAAGCGCTGTAGAGATACAACCCATGACCGCCTTCATCTTGTACTTTGGCTAACAAGGCTACTTTTCTTCGTAACGAAGGTGCTCTGGTAATCCAATTCCCTTCAGGCAGCATGCCTACTATTTCAGAGTGTGCGTGTTGCGAGATTTGGCGGATGTGCGTTTTTCGGTATTTCTCCGGCATCCAATCTTTAGGTTCGATTTTCTCGTCGTTGGCGATTCGGGCTTCAAACAGATCTTCTAAACTTTTAATTTCTCTTTCCGACATAACTTTTTCTTTTTAGCTATTTTATGTTTTTAAGCGTCAAAATCAACCACTACTTTTTTAGAGGTAGGGACAGCTTGACAACTCAGAATATAATTTCTTTTAATTTCACTTTCGTCTAACGCATAATTCAATTTCATTTCTACCGAACCTTCGACAACTTTACAACGACATGTGCTACAAACTCCGCCTTTACAGGCAAAAGGTAAATCGGCACCCGCAGCTAATGCACCATCGAGAATGTTATCGAAATCTTCCCCCATGGTGAAATGGAATTCTTTTCCGCCATCGATAATCGTGACTTCGGTTCCCGTAACTTTTTTCTCTATAATTTTTTGCACGCGTTGTTTGTCTTCTTCGGTAGTTCCGGAAGTAAACAATTCGAAATGAATCTTTTCTTTGGGCAAACCAGCAGCGACCAATTCGTTCCGAATCAAAAAAATCATGGCTTCTGGACCGCAGATAAAACAATCGTCTACGTTAGGAACATCTATGATTTTTTGGGTTAGAATTTGCAACTTCTCTTTGGTAAATCTTCCGTTAAACAACTCCACGGAACGGTGTTCTTTGGTTAGAAAATGAAAAATTTCTAGCCGTCCGAAATATTTATTTTTGAGCAATTCAATTTCTTCTTTAAAGATAATTGATTTAACGCTTCGGTTCAGATAAAAAAGCTGGAAAGTACATTTTGGTTCTAAAGCCAAATGCGTTTTGATAATCGAAAGTATCGGCGTGATGCCACTTCCCGCTGCAAAAACGATATAATTCTTTGGTTTTGAAGGATCAATGTCTTTAAAAAAGACTCCGTTGGGAGGCATAATTTCGATGGTGTCGCCTTTTTTTAGCGTATCGTTGGCATAGGTAGAAAACAATCCACCACTGATTTTCTTAACCGCTACTTGCCATTGATTTTCCATTGGACTCGAGCAAAGCGAATACGAACGACGCACTTCTTCTCCATCAATCGTGGCCCGAAGTGTTAGGTGTTGCCCTTGTTTGTATTGAAATTCGGATTGCAATTCTTTGGGAATTTCTAGTGAAATCACCGTGCAATCTTTGGTTACTTTTTGACTGTCTTGAACTTTTACGCTATGAAATTTCGCCATGCTTTGCCTGTACTTATGTTTTAACTAACGGTTGTTAGTTTGCTATGCAAATTTAAGTATTATTTTAATATGCTTACGAAAACGATTGAAAAATTAAAAATAAGTAAAAAATAAAAGAAGTGTTTTTAAAAAAACACGCCATCGTATTTTGGAATCCCAGTCTTAGCCCAGAGGGGAACAGCATCTTTTGGTGCTGGCTTTTGGCGCAAAAAATACAGTGGACAGCTGGACCTGAGCAAAACGAACTGACGAAATAAATAGCTCCAAAAAACTACACCATTCCTTTGAGCAGCACTTCAATCATGTTTGATTTTAGCACTTCGGGATGGAGATTTTTTTTCTTACCGAACCAAAGATAGAGTGTGCGCAATGTGGAAAGCGTCGAAAAAATGATGACTTCGATATTTACGTTTTTGATTTCTCCGTCGGCGATGCCTTTTTTGATGATCGTTCGAAAATTTTCTTCGTATTCTTCGCGCATTTTTATGAAATACAGCAAAGGTTCGTTAGCCAAATGCATCCAATCGTTGTTCAAACATGCGAGTGCATCGGCATTTCGGAGGGTGATATCGATGTGCAATTGGATGACCCGTTCTATTTTTTGAATGGCGGTTTCCTGTGAGTTCACAATGGTTTCCATAGTATTGGTAAATTCTTCGGCAATTTCAATCACAATCAGCACTAAGATTTCCTGTTTCGATTGGATGTGGTTGTAGAGGCTGGCCGCTTTGATATCCATTGCTTGGGCAATATCCCTTACCGTTACAGCACTATAGCCTTTTTCTTTAAAAAGGGTTGCCGCACGGGCGATGATTTCGGTTTTGCGATCGGAAGGTTTTATCATGATTGATTGCAAATGTAAAAATAATGGCGAAAAATTCTTTATCTCAGCGGGTTGTTTTTTGCGGGAGTTGCTGTAGCACTTCGGTATTGTTGGTGGATTTAAAATCGACTTATTTTTCGAAATCCGTTTAACGTTTAAAACGCTATTGAAGGATATTGCTCTTGAAGTACTGCTATTTTATGGTGCAATTGTTTTAAAAAATATTGGTGACTTTCAGAATTGGGCTGAAACGGCCGATGTTGTAACCCTTTTTGAATTTGCTGTACTTCCTGCATAATCGGAATCGCTGTTTCAGAAATCCACGCGGCTACAAAACGTTCCCAAATATAAGCGATGGCAGTGGTGCTGGGATGAAGCAAGTCCTCGGCATAAAACCGATAATCACGCAATTCATCCATTTGAATTTCGTAAGATGGAAAGTAACTTAAGTTCGTGGTATTCGAGTTTACGATTGTATAGACCGCCGAAATTAAATGAGCTTTACTGACTTGATTTTCGACAAAACCATCTTTAAGATGGCGCACGGGCGAAATGGTAAAAATGATGTTGGCAGTAGGATTCACAGCTTGAATCAATGCCAAAGTTTCTTGAATCGCTTCTTGAATTTGAGTGGTTGACAACAATGCTTTCTCAAAATCATTTTGAGGTACTTTATGACAATTGGCTACTATTTTTTGCGAGGCTTTGTGCCGATATACCCAAGAGGTTCCATAAGTCAGTATTACATGGGATGCTTCCGAAATTTGTTGTTGGGTTTCGAGCAGTTTTGAATTTAAGTTTTGAAGTAAAATTGCTTTATTAGGGTGGCTCATTTCGGAATGCACTTCGAAACAATGCCACAATTCGTTGTGAAAAAACAAATCGGCTTCGGTAAAACACTTTTGCTTCAGCGCTCTTTGGATAATCGCTAGTATCGCCAAGGGATGAAACAAAATTCCAAACGGATTTACACTGCTTTGAAATTTGAAATAAGCCAATTGCTCCGCAATATTAACCGCAAAGCAAGAACCCAAAGACACTATTTTTGAGTCGTACTCTAAACCAGAGTTACTTTTAAAAACAGGTGTTTGGGTTCTGAATTGCATTTTTACAATGGTGTAAATTTTACTTTATAAAGGCAGCAGCATTTTCTAACGCATCAGCGATTCCTGCCACGTTCTTTCCTCCTGCGGTTGCGAAGAACGGTTGTCCGCCGCCACCGCCTTGAATGTATTTCCCCAATTCGCGAACTACTGTTCCGGCATTAAAGTTTTTCTCAGCCACCAATTCTTTAGAAATATAGCAGCTTAACATGGGTTTTTCTTCATCGGCCGTAGCCAAAACTAGGAAAATGTTCTTCCCAGTAGCTCCAATTTCGTAGGCCAAATCTTTTGCCGCATTGGCATCTAAATCAACGAGCTTCGCTAAAAACTGAATGCCATTGATGGTTTGCAATTGCGCTACCATTTCGGCAGTCATATTTTTGACTTTATCTTTCAACAACCCTTCCAATTGTTTGGTCAACTTGGCGTTCTCCTCTTGTAAATTGGCAACGGCTTTGAGCGTGTCTTGCGGATTTTTCAAAGCGATTTTGATCTCATCCAATACCGTTTCGTTGGCAGCATAATAGTCTTTTACCGCATCGCTCGTAATGGCTTCAATTCGGCGGATTCCAGCAGCTACAGCGCCTTCACTTACAATCTTGAAGTGCCAAATTTCAGCAGTGTTTTTCACGTGAATGCCACCACACAATTCCATGCTTTCTCCAAATTTAATGGCTCGAACGGTATCGCCGTATTTTTCTCCAAACAACGCCATCGCACCTTCGGCAACCGCTTGTTGAAACGGAATATTGCGTCGTTCCAGTAACGGCAATTGCTCTTGAATGCGCGCGTTGACAAAATCTTCTACTTGATGCAATTCTGCTTCGGTCATTTTAGCAAAATGAGAGAAATCGAAACGCAAATAATTGGGATTCACCAAAGATCCTTTTTGCTCGACATGCGTTCCTAAAATACTGCGCAAGGCTTGGTGCATTAAGTGTGTTGCCGAGTGATTTTTGGAAGTCGCGCTTCTTAAATCGGTATTGACTTTGGCTGTAAAACTCGCTTCTACATTTTCGGGGAGTTGTTTTGCAAAATGCAGAATCAAGTTGTTTTCTTTTTTGGTATCGATGATATCAATCGTTTCGTTGGCTGAAACTAAGGTTCCTTTATCGCCCACTTGACCGCCGCCTTCAGGATAGAATGGCGTGTTGTTTAAAACGATTTGGTATAAAATGCCGTCTTTTTTGGAATCTACTTTACGGATGCGCGTGATTTTGACTTCATTCTCGGTTTGATCATAACCCACAAAGGTCTCCACATTTCCTGGTATTAAAACCGACCAATCTTCTGTGGAAACTTCCGATGCCGCACGCGAACGCTTTTTTTGTTCTTGCATGGCAGCGGTAAATCCGGCTTCGTCTAATTCGAATCCTTTTTCTCTTAAGATTAAGGCGGTTAGGTCGATTGGAAACCCGAAGGTGTCGTATAGTTCGAAAGCTTTGGCTCCCGAAACTTCTTTTCCTTTGGTTTCGGCTACTACATTTTCTAATAATTGCAATCCTTGATCTAAAGTTCTCAAGAACGACGCTTCTTCTTCGCGAATCACATTGGTTACTAATTGTTGTTGCGCTTTAATTTCTGGGAAGAATTCGCCCATTTGATTCGCCAAGACTTCGACTAATTTATTGATGAAGGGTTCTTTGGTATCTAAAAATGTAAATCCATACCGAATGGCGCGACGCAAAATTCTGCGAATCACATAACCAGCGCCGGTGTTCGATGGCAACTGTCCGTCGGCAATAGCAAAGGCTACGGCGCGAACGTGATCAACCACCACTCGAATGGCAATGTTGGTTTTGTTTTGTTCTTCCGATATGTTTTTAACTTCGTTGGACGTGTATTTTAGCCCTGTAATTTGTTCTATTTTTGCAATCAATGGCGTAAAAACATCCGTGTCGTAGTTGGACGTTTTTCCTTGCAACGCCATACACAAACGCTCGAATCCCATTCCGGTATCGACGTGTTGTGCCGGTAATTTTTCTAGGGAACCATCGGCTTTCCGATTGAATTCCATAAAGACATTGTTCCAAATTTCTACCACTTGCGGATGGTCGTTGTTGACCAAGGTTTTTCCTGAAACCAAGGCTTTTTCGGCAGCGGAACGCAAATCGACATGTATTTCGGAGCAGGGCCCACACGGTCCTTGATCGCCCATTTCCCAAAAGTTGTCTTTTTTATTTCCTAAGATGATGCGATCTTCGTCGATCAATCCTTTCCAAATATCCCAGGCTTCTTGATCGAAGGGTACGTTTTCCTCTGGATTTCCTTCGAAAACCGAAACGTATAAATTTTCTTTTGGAATTTTATAAACTTCAGTCAATAATTCCCATGCCCAATTAATCGCTTCTTTTTTGAAGTAATCCCCAAACGACCAGTTGCCTAACATTTCGAACATAGTGTGGTGGTAGGTATCGAAACCTACATCTTCTAAATCGTTGTGTTTTCCGGAAACGCGCAAACATTTTTGGGTATCGGCAATACGTTTGCTTTTGGGTATTCCGTTGCCCAAGAAATATTCCTTGAATTGAGCCCTTCCGGAATTGTTGAACATCAGCGTTGGGTCGTCTTTTAAAACGATGGGCGCTGATGGCACGATTAAGTGTCCTTTGCTTTGAAAGAAATCTAGAAACTGTTTTCTAATTTGTTGTGATGTCATTCTTACTGATACTTTGGTTATGGGTCGATTTGGTTATTCGGTGTTTTGAAAGAACGAATCACCCAATCAACGCCTACACGTTTTTGCCCCGGATAGTAGTGGAAATCTTTTTATGCCGGTGTTCGGCATAAAAAATTGCAACGGATAGCCGGATTAAGGCACTAATTATTTTTATTATTCAAAAAAAAGAGCGGAACGAATGAAACATTTCTTAAATTTGTTCGGCCAACATCTTTGGGTGTCGGAAACCGCTTTTTTTCAGTTGCAAAAATAGCATATTTTAAAACATGGCGAAGGTAAAATATTATTACGATTCTGAAAGTCTGGCTTACCGGAAAATCAAAACAAAAAAAACGACAAAATTTGGCTATGCGGCATTGTTCCTTCTGGCATCGGCACTTTTTGGGGTTTTGAGTTTTGTGGTTTTGTTGAACACGCCTTTTTTTGAAACGCCAAAGGACCGATTATTATCCCGAGAAATTGATAATTTTAAATTGCAATATGCTATTTTGAATAAAAAAATGGATCAGATTGATGCTGTTTTGGAAAATGTAGCAGATAGAGACAACAATTTGTATCGCGTTTATTTTAATACATCTGCTATTCCGGAGGAGCAGCGTAAAGCGGGTTTTGGTGGTGTGAATCGCTACAAACAATTGGAAGGTTACAACAACTCGGAATTGGTCATCAACACTTCAAAACGGGTGGATGTCATTTCTAAAGAATTGGTGATTCAATCCAAATCGCTGGATGAGATTTTAAAATTGGCGAAAGAAAAAAATAGTTTATTGGCTGCGATTCCGGCGATTCAACCCGTTCGGAATGAAAATTTAAAACAAATGGCATCGGGATTTGGGTACCGAAACGACCCTTTTACGAAGGTGCGTAAGTTTCATGAAGGCATGGATTTTTCGGCGAAAACTGGAACACCTATTTACGCGACGGGCGATGGTGTTGTAGATCGCGCGGACAATGCCGCTTCGGGTTACGGAAATCACATTGTCATCCGACATGGTTTTGGTTATGAAACTTTATACGGGCATTTGAGCAAATACAATTGCAAAGCAGGCGAAAAAATAAAACGGGGCGATATTATTGGGTACGTAGGAAGCACTGGTCGGTCGGAGGCACCCCATTTGCATTATGAAGTACACAAAAACGGGGAAGTCGTCAACCCATTAAATTTTTATTACGGCAATATCTCGGCAGCAGAATATGTTGTCATCGCGAAGTTAGCAAATCAAGAAAATCAATCTTTAGACTAATGCAAATTAACTTATCACCAGACAAACGGTATTTTAGCATTGGCGAACTAGCCAAAGCATTTGATGTGAACGCTTCCTTAATTCGTTTTTGGGACAAAGAGTTCGACATTTTAAAACCGAAAAAAAACGCCAAAGGCAACCGAATGTTTACACCAGAAGATGTGAAAAATCTTCAATTGATTTACCATTTGGTTAAAGAACGTGGGTTTACATTAGAAGGCGCCAAAACACATTTGAAAGAAGGCCAAAAGAAAACGCTGGATAAATTTGAAATCATAAGCAAATTAGAAGGTATTAAAGCCCAACTGACAAACATTAAAAATGAATTGTGATTTTTGGTTGTCGGTTATTCGAAATTAGAAAATTAAAACAAATAAATAGTAAACTTTAAATTAAACAAACATGAGAAGATTTTTGCCTTGGATTATAGCTGCTGTAGTGCTAATTGGAATCTACAGCTGGGTTAAAGGAATCAACAACACCGCAGTGACATTGGGTCAAACGGTTGAACAATCTTGGGGTGATGTGCAAACGGCTTACCAAAGAAGAAACGACCTAATTGGTAATTTGGTCAACACGGTTAAAGGTGCGGCTGATTTCGAAAAAAGCACGCTTACAGCAGTAATTGAAGCGCGTGCCAAAGCTACACAAACTACTATTGACCCAACCAACATTACGCCTGAGAAATTAGCGGAATTCAATAAAGCACAAAGTGGTGTTAGTAGTTCCTTATCTAGATTATTAGTAACTGTGGAGCAATATCCTGAATTGAAAGCGAATCAGAATTTCTTGAAATTGCAAGATGAATTGGCCAGTACTGAAAATCAAATTTTGACGGCGCGCACCCGTTTTAATGAAGCCGTGATGCCATACAACACTCACATTAAAACGTTTCCAAACAGTTTGTTTGCTGGCGTTTTTGGTTTCAAAGAAAAAGCTTATTTTCAATCGGTGGAAGGTGCTGAGAAACCTGTTGAAGTAAAATTCTAAAACAAAAAAACAAACCTGAATTTCACGAATTAACACGAATTAGTTTTAGTGTAAATTGGTGAAATTCGCGTTTTAAAAAAAACACCCATGTCAAAAGTTGAAATTTTTTTAACCCGAGAAGAAGAACAAGCTGTTGTGGAAGCGATTCGCTTGGCAGAAACTGCAACTTCTGGCGAAATTCGAGTGCATATTGAAAAAACGACTGCTATTGATCCGTATGAACGGGCTTTGGAAGTTTTTCATCAATTGAACATGCATGAAACCCAACTCAAGAATGGCGTTTTAATATATGTTGCCGTGAAAGATCGGGCGTTCGTAATCTGTGGCGACCAAGGAATTAATACTTTAGTTCCCACTGATTTTTGGGAAACTACCAAAGAAATAATGGGAGCTCATTTTAAAAATGGTAATTTCAAACAAGGATTAATCGATGGTATTACCAAAGCAGGTGATCAATTAAAAACATACTTCCCTTATTTAGAAGGCGATACTAACGAACTCTCTAACGAAATTTCTAAAGGATAATGAAAAAGTACTACTCTACCCCTATTTTTAGATACGTTTTGGTTTGTTTCTTCATAACCTCTTTTAGTTTTGCTCAGTTTACGATTCCTGAAAAACCTAGTTTTCAAACATCGATTTACGATTATGCGAATGTTTTAAGTGCAACCGAAAAAGCGCAACTAGAAGAAAAATTAATCCAATACTCCGACTCCACAACCACTCAAATTGTGGTAATCACGATTGAAAGTTTGAAAGGGGAAGACATTGGAATTCTGACACCAAAGTGGGGACAAGCCTGGGGAATTGGTGGTACCGCAAAAGAGGACAACGGAGTGCTTATTTTATTAGCAAAGGCGGAAAGAAAAATATGGATTTCGCCAGGATACGGCTTAGAAGATCGATTGACAGCTGGAATTGGCGGCGAAATTACGCGGAACATTATCATTCCGGAATTCAAAGCAGGAAGTTACTATAATGGTTTAGACAAAGGAACAACAGCGATTATAGATGTTTTCAAAGGCAAATACAAAGGTGAACGAAAACAGCACAAAAAGAAAGACATACCCGTTTTGCCGATTATCATTATAGTAATTGTCATTTTAGTTTTGATTTCTCGAAACAAAAACAACGGCGGCAATTCTGGTAATTCTGGAGGCGGTCCGAGTTTGTTAGATGTTATTATTCTTAGCAGTCTGGGTCGAAGTGGCGGTGGCGGTTTTGGAGGTTCTTCGGGAGGTGGCGGTGGCTTCGGTGGCGGTTTTGGCGGAGGAGGTTTCTCCGGAGGCGGAAGTGGCGGCAGTTGGTAAACGACGTATTGAAGAACATTCCTACTTGAAACGAGCCTTCTTGTACTTGACTCATTTCCTGGCTCAAATCAATATCGAAAACAAACCGGGAGCTATGATTATTCCGGAAAAAGCTAAAAATTTAATTCGATACCTTATCCAAATATCATAAAACGATTTCCGGCAGGCTTTTCTTTTCCAGCAAATTTTTCAAGTTTATAGGTTAATGTAAACATCCTGTAGCGTTTCAAAACCGTGGTCTCTTGGTAGCGAATAGTGCTTGGCGTTTTGCTTCTAGTGGTACTTTGATTTTGATTCAAGACATCGGACACTTTTACTTTAGCGGTAATTTTTTTACTAAAAAAAACTATACGAAATAAGGATTTTAGTGTATCAAGAAAAAAAAACTTAAAAAAATTAAGAAAATTATTTCTCCCGAATGTAAATATCAATCGGAACACCTGAGAAATCCCAGTTTTCTCTAATCTTATTTTCTAAGAAACGCTTGTACGCTTCCTTCACATATTGTGGCAAATTGGCAAAAAAGACAAACTGTGGCGTTGGTGTTGGCAATTGCATGCAGTATTTAATCTTTACATATTTTCCTTTTAACGCTGGCGGTGGATATCCTTCGATCACTTTCAACATATAGTCGTTGAACTTGGAAGTGGCAATGTGTTGTTTTCTGTTTTCAAAAACTTGAACCGTTGCTTCTAACGCTTTCAACAACCGTTGCTTGGTTATAGCCGACACAAATAGAATGGGAACATCGGTAAATGGCATTAGTTCTTTTCTAATTTTCTCTTCATAATCTCTGGTCGACATGGTATCTTTTTCTACCAAATCCCATTTGTTGACTAAAATCACTACCCCTTTCCGATTTTTCTCGGCCAACCAAAAAATACTTTGATCTTGTCCTTCAAAACCTCTGGTGGCATCAATGATTAAGATACAAACATCGGCGTGTTCGATAGCACGAACGGAACGCATCACGGAGTAAAACTCCAAATCTTCTTTCACTTTTGCTTTTCGACGAATTCCAGCGGTGTCGACCAAATTGAATTCGAAACCAAATCGGTCAAATTTTGTATCAATAGCATCTCTTGTGGTTCCAGCGATATCGGTTACCATGAAACGTTCTTTTCCAATTAAAGCATTGATGAAGCTTGACTTCCCAGCATTCGGGCGACCCACAACGGCAAAACGAGGCAATTCTAATTCTTCCTGTGTCGGTAATGGTTTTACTGGAAAAGCATCGATCAAAGCATCTAATAAGTCGCCTGTTCCACTTCCGGAAATACTGGCGAAGGTGTAATAATCGCCCAACCCTAAATTGTAAAACTCGATGGCGTCTTTTTCACGCATCGCATTATCCACTTTGTTAACCGCTAATAAAACCGGCTTGGTCACTTTACGGAGCATTTTCGCTACCGCATCATCCATAGGGGTAATGCCTTCTTCTACGTCGACTACAAAAATAATCACGTCGGCTTCGTCAATGGCTAGTTCGACTTGTTTGCGGATTTCTCCTTCAAAAACGTCATCGGAACCGCGAACGTAACCACCGGTGTCAATTACAGAAAACTCTTTTCCGTTCCATTCGCTTTTGCCGTAATTTCGATCTCGAGTTACTCCCGAAACCGCATCAACAATCGCTTCTCTTCTTTGAATCAACCGGTTGAAAAGGGTCGATTTTCCTACATTAGGTCTTCCTACTATGGCAACAATATTATTCATAATCCTTTTTTCAATATTTTGCAAAGGTAGTGTTTAATAGTGTATTAAACGCTAATTTAGTACATTAGCATTACTAAAAATCAGAACTCTTTAAAACCAAGAAGTATGGATGCCGATCATCAAATTAGATTGCGGCTGCGTTTTTACAAAGATGTGACCGAAACCCTAGGCCAAGTGCGTCAAAAGTTTGAACTTTTTTCTCAAAACAAATCCCCCGATTTTAAAGTCAATGCTTGTGATGATCATGTTTGGATTCACATTGCCGGAGCCCAAAAAAAATACTGGTCACCTCATTTGCATTTGCAGTTAGAGCCGACTGAAACCAACGGGACTCACATTCGAGGGTTGTTTGGACCAGATCAAACGCTGTGGACGTTATTCATGCTTTTTCACTTTGTCGTGGGTGGCGTCTTCGTTATTTTCTCGATGATTGCTTATTCGAATTACACTTTAAAACAGCCTCTTTTTGCTGATTTCTTGGTGATGGGCCTGATGATCGTCGTTTGGTTTTTGCTCTATTTTGTTGCACGACAAATTCGGCACAACGGCAACGGGCAAATGCAAGATTTGGAGAATTTATTTCTGAAAATAATTGAAATGTAGTTTTTGAGGAGCTGATTCCAGCTATCCGCTGCAATCTCTTCGAGGATTTCCGCTGCTATCTGGGCTAGGGTTTTGCGTAACCGTAGAATGTTATGGATTGTAGGAATTGCGTGAAGGATCGCAGTGAAAATCCTTTTGTGGCGGGTTTCGACACAAAAGATTGTAACGTAGCGCCTGACCCTTGTGGGCACGCCGAAAAGAGAAAAGAGTCAAGAGAAAAGAAGCAAGAGTTAAAAGACTTCAAAATTCTTGCTTCTTGTCTCTTGCTTCTTTCTTCTTCTAACTATTGATTGTATCCGAAACGCTTTAGCATGTTGGCGTTGCTTCTCCAGTTTTTATTGACTTTCACATAGAGCTCGATGTGGATTTGCTTGCCAAAGAATTTCTCTAAATCGGCACGCGATTCGACACCCACTTTCTTCAAAGCAGCGCCTTTGTGACCGATGATGATTCCTTTTTGCGTGTCGCGTTCAACCATAATCAGGGAACGAATCCGGATGATGTGATCGTCTTCTACAAACTCTTCGGTGACGATTTCCACGGCATAGGGAATTTCCTTGCTGTAGTTTAATAGTATTTTTTCTCGTATGGTTTCGTTAACAAAGAATCGTTCGGGTTTATCGGTGAGCGTATCTTTTGGATAATACGCGGGTGATTCGGGTAGTAACGCTATAATTCTGGCGAAAACTTCGGGCACATTAAAATTCTTTAGCGCTGAAATCGGGAAGATCTCGGCATTTGGAACTTTGTCAGTCCAAAACGCTACTTGTTCTTCTAATTGGAGTTGATTGGAGTTGTCGATTTTATTCAACAGCAACAAAACGGGGATTTTAGCATGAATAATCTTATTGAAAAACGCTTCGTCTTTGAGTTCTTGTTCGCCAATTTCGACCATATAGATCAAAATATCGGCATCTTCAAAAGCTGATTTTACGAAGTTCATCATCGACTCTTGCATTTCGTACGCTGGTTTGATGATACCCGGTGTGTCGGAGAGAATGACTTGAAAGTCTTCTCCATTGACAATCCCTAAAATACGGTGTCGTGTCGTTTGTGCTTTGGAGGTGATGATGGACAATCGTTCTCCCACGAACGCATTCATGAGCGTAGACTTACCTACGTTGGGATTTCCGATGATGTTGACGAAGCCAGCTTTGTGTGTCATAATAAGTACTGAAACAGTTTTTAAATAAAAAGAGCTCCTCTTTTCAGAGAAGCTCGTCTTAAACTTAGTAGCGGGAACAGGACTCGAACCTGTGACCTTCGGGTTATGAGCCCGACGAGCTGCCTACTGCTCTATCCCGCGCTGTTTCGAGGGCAAATATACAACGAATATCGATACTCACAAGTTAAATTTGTAAAAAAATGATTTTAATGCA
>CALPUN020000060.1 GCA_943326765.2 Bifidobacterium breve
CCAAGCGTTAATTTACTGTGAAGACCGTGATGTTGAGAGCTCATAAAAAACTATTAAAAAAAGAGTACAAATTTACTATTATTAATGTCTTATAGTGAAAAAACACAATAAATTTTAGAGTACTTCTTTATAAAAAACACACACCCTTATGAAATAGTGTGTGTTTATAAAAATGGATTGTTTAAATTATCGTCTGTTCCCTTTGGAATTGGAGCTTACGGAAGAGTTGCTGTTTCTAGTATTTGGGTTACTCCGAACGCTTTCCTCATTTCTAATGCACTATTGAAATGATTTCGGTCATACGGGATAAAAATAGTGGAGTCGATTTACATACCATTCGGTTTATAAATAAAACAACTGCTTTTTCAACTGGACTAAAAAGAATGTATTTATTGCATTTTTAGATTTAGGATCTTTAATTTCTCATGATTTTGTCACGGTATTGTCTCAAGAGTTTTCTATTAAATCCTTCCTCTGCTTTTTTTAGTTTTATGATCTTAATTGGAGGTAAAACACCTTTTAAATTAGCAATAAATTTTTTTCGAAGTTGGTAGAGTTCGTCTTCTGTATTTTCTATTTGGTTTAAAAATGCAGTAGCTTCTTTGTCATTCATCTTGTCAATTTCACCACTATCAAGGCGATCTAAATAAGAACGCAATTTTTCTTGACGCAACTCTTTTTGTTTGTCATCGTAGGCATTATAAATAGGCCAAAATTTTTCGGCTTCCTCTGAAGTTAATTTTAATTCCTCTGTAATATAAGCCACCTTCAATGATTTAAGTTGCTCTTTTTTTTGTTTCAACAATGGTTGTGCAAAAGTATAAGAAGCTAAAAATAGTAAAAGAAAAGGGACGAGTTTTATTGTTTTCATTAGTGAGTTTTTTTTGAAATAGTTTCTAATTGAGTACGTATTCTTCTAAATTGGAGTTGGTTGAAAGGATGTCTTCGATATCTTTATCTTCTATCGAAAGATTAATTTTTATTTTTTCCAAATCTTTTTCATCTAATAATTCTACAATATCGTCATCCGATAGATTGGCATTGTAGTTTAAATAGGTTTCGAGATTGGCTTTGTCAATTTCTGAAGATGAAATCGAATTGTGATTCAGTATAGGAATGCATAATGCGATTATTAAAACGGCTGCGGCAGCAAAAAACCAAGTTTTCTTATGTGAAAATAACGAAAGTACTTTGGTTTCTTTCTCGGGCAATTGACCAACTATTTTGGTCTGGAAATCATCAAAATAATGCTCCGGAACACTAAATCCAGAGGTTGTTTTTTCAGTTTCGTCAAGTCTAAATTCTTTCATGGTTTTTGGACAATAATAAATAAGTTAAGTTTAATCAGTCGTCATGTATTTTTCAATTTTCTTTACCGCATGATGGTACGATGCTTTCAACGCACCAACAGAAGTTCCTAAAATCTCCGACAGGTCTTCGTATTTAATTTCTTCAAAATATTTCATTTTGAAAACTAGTTGCTGTTTTTCTGGTAAAAGTACGATGGCTTTTTGAAGTTTCAATTGAATTTCATTACCGTCAAAATAGGAGTCTGCTTTTAAATTACCTACAATCGTACTCTGCAAAGCCTCGCTGGTCATTCCGTTTCTTTTGGCTTTCTGATTGATAAAGGTAATGGCTTCATTGGTCGCAATCCGATACATCCAAGAATACAATTTACTTTCACCTTTAAAATCTTTCAGATATCTAAAAACTTTGATAAATGTATTTTGCAAGACATCATCTGCGTCGTCATGATTCAAAACAATATTGCGAATGTGGTGGTATAGCGGACGTTGGTAGTCAGACAAAAGTTTTTGAAACGCTACATTTTGCGTTTTGGGGTCTAATAACTCTTGTATAAATGCTATCTCTTCCAATGAATTTTTTTTATTGGAATGTACATCTTTAAAATGGTTTAATTCTTGGCAAAATTAAGGCTCAGTTGGTTCACGAGGTTTTTCAAGTGGAGTTTCAATGGGTTGTGCAGCAATCGTTGGTTTTGCTACTGGAGTGGCTTTTGTATTAATGGGGATATAAATATCGGTAACCCATTGCGAAGGATTGGCAACCTGCACCATATTTTTAGTATAAACTTCAATATGAGTGCCTTCTTTGTTTTCTGTCAAATGATTCGCCTTTATATAATCGGTTGTTTTATCCCAAGCTTCTTTCGAATGCGAATAATCTCCAGTTAAGGTTGTTTTAACCGCTTGAAAAGGATACAATAGTCCTGAACTTACATCACTACCTTCACTAATAAAGACTTCTTCTTTAATAGGAATACAAACCGAAAATTTAGTAATTCCAGCAGCCAAATCATAGGTATGATAAATTACAAAGGGTTGACCAGTCATCGCCAAATTGTTCTTTTGAAAAAAGTGAATCATATTCGGAATCATGATTCTCAAGTTGAGGGGAACATTACTAATCTTACTAATGATGGTTTGTTTTAAATAAAAAGTACCTAGTTTTCTAACCAAACCAATGACTTTAACTTTGTAGGTATGAATTTCATAGTCTAGTGTTTTGTCTAGGTTCGCCAAACTTTTCTCATACATCGAACCTATGACTCGTTCTACACCCCCTTTAAAAACGGCATAAATCTTAAATCCAAAATTCATAGTACCTTTCGAACTCCAAGTCACTTTGGTTCCGCCCAGTGTGTCTTTGAAAACCCATTTCACATCGGAAAGCGATCCGTTAAAATTCATTTTTTGGTGAATGGAATCTGTTTTATAAACCGCAATAGTTTTCATCGATCCTTCTCCATCACTTCCTTTCCATGAATAAGAACCTCCATTACCAACCGTACTTTTAGGATAGGAAAAAGTCATTTTCGGGTCTTCTTTTTTCCAAGAACCAAAAGTTTCCCAATTCCGATAATCATTAACATAATTAAAAAGTGTGGTTTTCGGAGACTTAATGACCTGACTTCTTTCTACATAAAAATCACCTTTTTGTGTCGCAATATAGACTGACGTTCCGAAAAGGAATAAAAGTAAAAGGAGAAAAAGATACTTTAAAATTCTCATAAGATGCAGGTTGATTACTTCTGTAAAGTTAAAAATTTTATCTACATACTTAAGAATCTTCATTAAAATTGTCTAATCCTTTTTTGAACTGATTCAGACGCTTTTTTTACACAAACAATACTTATATTTGATGACTTTAATAAAATTTAATTTAATACTGTTTAGAATGAAATTACTAAAATTTGCAAGCGTATTTTTAACGATAAGTATTTCTATAATTGCCAATGCGCAAGAAATGAAAACGGCACCGAAGGCAACTAAAGAGGCTGCTTTTGATTATGTCGTAGAGCAATTCGCTGATATAAGGGTGCTCCGTTATCAAATACCAGGTTGGGATAATTTAACTCTAAAAGAAAAGAAATTTGTCTACTATTTAACCCAAGCGGGTACTGCGGGTCGGGATATTATGTGGGACCAACATTACAAATACAACCTGAAAATTAGAAAAGCCTTGGAGCAGATCTATCTGACCTATAAAGGAGATAAAAATACTGCCGATTGGAAAAATTTTGAAATTTATCTCAAACGTGTTTGGTTTTCAAACGGAATTCACCACCATTATTCTAGTGATAAAATCAAACCCGCATTTTCGAAAGACTATTTTGCAAGTTTGTTAAAAGCAACCAAGACTAACTTAGAACCAACTATTGTAGCCATTCTTTTTAACGAGGAGGATGCTAAAAAAGTCAACTTAGAGGAATCTAAAGGATTATTGGCTGGTTCTGCTATCAATTTCTACGATAAAGGAATTTCCGTTCAAGAAGTGGAAGACTTCTATGCTAAAATGACTAGTCCGGATCCAAACAAACCCTATTCGTATGGTTTGAATTCAAAGGTAATTCGAAATACTGAGGGACAATTAGAAGAAAAAGTATGGAAAAGTGGCGGAATGTATGGTGCCGCTATCGATAAAATTATTTTTTGGCTTGAAAAAGCTCAAGGAGTTGCCGAAAATAAAAAGCAAGCGGATGCACTTGGAATCTTAATTGATTTTTATAAAACAGGAAGTTTAAAAACTTGGGACGAATACAATATTGCTTGGCTACAAGCTACCGATGGCAACATCGATTACATCAGTGGCTTTATCGAAGTATACAACGATCCTTTAGGGTACAGAGGTTCCTATGAAGGTGTGGTTCAAATCAAAGATTTCGACATGTCGGCCAAAATGGAAGTCGTTTCTAAAAATGCCCAATGGTTCGAAGACAATTCACCCCTGCAACCCGAACATAAAAAGAAAAATGTGGTTGGTGTTTCTTATAAAACAGTTATTGTTGCTGGAGAATCGGGTGATTCTTCTCCAAGTACGCCTATCGGAGTGAACCTTCCCAATGCCGATTGGATTCGTTCTGCTTATGGTTCTAAATCCGTTTCACTGGGTAATATTATCGATTCGTATGCGAAATCAGCCGGAAAAGGAAAACTAATTGAATTCGCAAATGACGAAGAAGAAATGGCTTTAGCTCAAAAATATGGGGAAATTGGGGATAAATTGCACACCGCATTGCACGAAGTGGTGGGTCATGCTTCTGGCCAAATCAATCCGGGTGTTGGTACAACTAAAGAAACCCTGAAAAGTTATGCTTCTACTTTAGAAGAAGGTAGAGCTGACTTAGTAGGATTGTACTATTTATACAACCCGAAACTACAAGAACTAGGATTGGTTGACGATTGGAAAAAAGTAGGAATGGAATCGTATGATAGCTACATCCGCAACGGATTAATGACACAATTGGTTCGACTAGAACTTGGCGCTAATATAGAAGAAGCGCACATGAGAAATCGCCAATGGGTGAGTGGTTGGGTTTTTGAGCATGGTATAAAAGATAATGTTATTGAGAAAATTACCCGCAACGGAAAAATATATTTCAATATTACGGATTATGATAAATTACACGAATTATTCGGACAATTATTAAAAGAAGTACAACGCATCAAGTCGGAAGGCGATTATAATGCTGGGAAAAGCTTAGTTGAAAATTACGGAGTGAAAGTAGATCAAAAATTACACGCTGAGGTCTTAGAACGAAACAAGCAATTTACGACAGCACCTTATAACGGATTTGTTAACCCAGTATTAGTGCCCATAGTTGATGGGAAAGGCAACATCATCGACATCAAAGTGACGCAACCCAAATCGTTTTCAGAACAAATGTTGGACTATTCTAAAAATTTCAGTTTCTTGCCGCTAGAAAACTAAAAAGCATATCCGAATAGAAATAAAAAACGCTTCTTATATTTTAAGAAGCGTTTTTTTTAATATTAGAATAAGTAATTTTCGTTTAACCAAAGTTTAATTTTATTATGACCTCTTTTGTTCTCTGGTAAATCTTCTTGTAGTGCTTTTTCGATTTTTTGAAATGTACTCAACATCGAACAATTTTTTAACGTCATATAACTGTTAATGAAATGAAGCACTTCATGACCATTGCAGAGGTTTAAACTAGCGCTGTCTCGAAAAGTAATTTTTTTAGAAAAAACTTCATCTGGTATTTCATCCCATTTGTAAGCTTGTTTTAAATCCGTTTTTTTAAAATCTACCATAGCTTTAACACCCAATAATTTCAGGATAAAAATAATTTATTTTTATCAAAAAAAAATCACTAATTATAGTGATTTATATGGTGCTACTAATTCGAAAATAAGCGAAAAAACTACCGTTTCAGGGTTATCTTAATTACAAAAAGCATAGCAATAAATAACAAAAAAGCAAGCAACACTTTGTAACTTCCTTTATAGAATTTCTGATGAATCAATATGTCTTTTCGATACGAAAACACCATGATAACGATAAATGTAATTAAAAAAAGACCTGCAAAAATCCATTGTCCGGTACTAAACATAGTGATAAATATTTTGGTAAATTTAATCATTTGTAATCAAAAGTTACTATTTTGCAGCATCATTTAAGGAATCAAAGGATGCAAAAACAACTTCACGCAGTTAAAGAATTTCACACCGCTTTCGAAATCGGATACAGTGATTATCCCAGAGCAGATTTGGGCGAAACCAAGAATATACTTCGTTTTAATCTTATGAAAGAAGAGAATGAAGAATATTTAGAAGCAGTTCAAAATAATGATTTAATTGAAATTGCGGATGCGCTAGGCGACATGATGTATATTTTGTGTGGCACCATAATCGAGCACGGATTGCAACATAAAATTGAAGAAGTTTTCGACGAAATTCAACGCAGCAATATGAGTAAGCTCAATCATGACGGCACACCTATTTATCGAGAAGATGGCAAAGTAATGAAAGGCCCCAATTATTTTAAGCCTGATTTTTCAAAAATATTGAAGTAAAATAAGCATAAAAAAACCGGAGGTGAATAGCCTCCAGTTTTTTTATAAATTATACTTTTACCATCCATCCAAAAGTATCTTCCGCTACTTTATACTGAATGTTGGTTAGTTTTTCTTTTAATTCTAAGGCTATGGAATGGTCTTGTTTTGGCAACTCATAATAAACGTCTTGGTAAGAAAAACCAACAATTGGATTAACAACTGCCGCTGTTCCTGCGCCGAAAACTTCTTTTAAGCTTCCATTTTTAGCAGCTTCTAAAAGTTCTGAAACCAATACGGGACGTTCTTCAACTGCAATGCCATCTCTTTTCGCTATAGCTATTAAACTTTTTCTTGTAACGCCATCCAGGATGCGTTCGCTAGTGGGAGCAGTATATAAGGAATCGTTGATTCTAAAAAACACATTCATAGTTCCAGCTTCTTCCAACTTAGTATGAGTGGCGTCATCGGTCCAAATAATTTGCTGGAATCCTTGCTCATTAGCCAATTTTGTTGGGTAGAACTGAGCCGAATAATTCCCAGCCGCTTTGGCAGCACCAATTCCGCCATTGGCCGCTCTACTGAAATGCTCGGCAATTAAAACTTTGACTTCTCCAGAATAATACGATTTAGCTGGAGATAAAATAATCATGAATCGGTATTGCGAAGAAGGAGCGGCAATAACACCACTTCCTATAGCAATCATAAAAGGACGAATGTACAGCGTATTGCCATAACCTTTTTTAACCCAATTGCGTTCCAAATCGATCAGCTGGTGCAAGCCGCTCATGAAAATTGCTTCGGGAATTTCAGGCATTGCCATACGAATAGCCGATTTATTCATACGATCTAAATTTTGATCTGGGCGAAACAACCAAACAGCATCCTCTTCATCTTTATATGCTTTCATTCCTTCAAAGATGGCTTGTCCATAATGAAAAACTTTGGCTGATGGATCTATTAAAAAAGGCTCATATGGTTTAATTTGAGGCTTTTGCCATGCTCCATTTTTAAAATCACAAAGTAACATGTGATCGGTGAAGACACTTCCAAAAGAAAGGTTTTCAAAATCAACAGTATTAATTTTTGAACTTGGAGCCGTTACGATATCGATTTCGTGAGTAGTATTTAAACTCATTTAAAGGGTGTTTTGGAATGAAAAATAAGGATAAACCATTGATTAGTAGCGTTTAAAGTAAATACTAGCCAATTGGGTAGCCTTTTTGTTTTAGAATTCGCTAAAATAATAAAATTAGATTGTTTTATGGGTTTCAGTCGGAATAAATTACTTCTTTTTTATTTTTCAAAATGGGAAGGGTCTTTTACTAAATAATACTATTGGACTCCCTCTAAATTTCTCCGCTTTTTTATAGGAATGTAATTTATCTGCCTACTTTTGTGCTAAGGCAAATCAGTCTTTGCTTGCTACCAATTATGAAACGAGAAATAATTCAAACTTCAGATGGCTCTAGTACCATTTATTTACCCGAATGGAACGAACACTATCACTCCAAGTTTGGAGCCATTCAAGAAGCCAAACATGTTTTTATTAAGAATGGTCTTTCTTTATTTGAAGGAACAGAAATTGCTATTCTCGAAATCGGTTTAGGAACGGGTTTGAATGCTTTTATTACCTTTTTAGAAGCTCAAAAATCGAATCAAACCATTCATTATGTAGGCATAGAAGCTTATCCTATTTCAGATGAAGAAATTGCAGCATTGAACTATGTTAACCAATTAGAAGCTACTGAGGATAGCTTAA
The DNA here is from genome assembly GCA_943326765.2 of Bifidobacterium breve. GTDB lineage: Bacteria > Bacteroidota > Bacteroidia > Flavobacteriales > Flavobacteriaceae > Flavobacterium. The sequence continues at coordinate 8,082 of CALPUN020000060.1, forward strand.
TTTTTGAGAAGATTCATGCTAGTAATTGGAATGAACAAGTAGCACTTTCACTAGAATTTGATTTCACTAAAAGAAAACAATTTTTTGAAACGATAACCGATACCAATCAATTTGATTTAATTTATTTTGATGCTTTTGGCTATCGCGTACAACCTGAATTGTGGAGTGCCGAAATTTTCAAAGCCATGTTCAACGCTTTAAAAGAAAAAGGGGTATTGGTAACCTATGCAGCGCGCGGCACAATCAAAAGAAACCTGCTCGAAGCGGGTTTTACGGTCGAAAAGTTGCAAGGCCCTCCCGGAAAACGGGAAATGTTTCGAGCAAATAAAGTCTAGTTTTTCAGGTTGTGAAGGCAATCTTACCAATTAATATTTTCTTTGTAAAAGGGATTTCTTTTTTTGTTAAATTTGAAATACTATTGAAGGTTACCTATTATTAAAACCAACATCGTACAACAAAATTATGAAGAGAACCATGTTTGCTTACACCAAAGACATACTCGAAAGAGTAAGTTTTGATCCTTTACTCTTTTGTAAAGAATTGGAAAAAGCAATGAAAATGCTCTTGCCTTATGAAATAGAGCAATTAACGGAATGGCTTTTGAATTTTACGATTGAAAAACCAGAATTAAGGCATTGTCTAATTTATGTAAACAAATAAAACTAAAAGGAGCTTAAACGGCTCCTTTTTTTATGAACTGTAAAATTTCAATCGTTATAGTTCGAAATTTATGTAAGTAAATTCTACTTTTAAAATTAAATTAATGTATTTGGTCGGTGTTTTAAGTGCTTAATCGTTATTTTTTGAACTTTTCTATTGAGCGTTCCAGTTTTTTAATTTATATTTACCAAACGTTCCTACTAAGATAACCCCTAAATCTTACAATTATGTCTAGAATGATTTACGACTACACCAAATCAGTGCTCGAGCGAGTGAGCTTTGATCCGATTCTTTTTTGCAAAGAACTTAGAAAAGCAGTAAAAAATCTATTACCATATGAAATTGAGCAATTAAGGAAATGGTTGCAAAATTTCACAAACGAAAAGCCTGAACTTCAACAATACTTAACGATTGTTAGCGGATAGAAAAAAGGAGCAGTTGCTCCTTTTTTTATTTTTTTGCCATCGGACTAATTATAGCTACATTTTGAAATACAATAGCGCCTTTTACAACGCCATTTATAGTCGTTCGCAATGCATCAATGATTTGGATTTTCAATTCCGTTTTAGGATAGATTAAACTAACTTCTCGAGCTGGTTTTGGCTCTTTGAAATGTTTTAACTTTGCCAAGTCTTTTTCTTTTAAATCTAGCGTATGCAAATACGGAAGTAACGTAATTCCCAATCCTTCATCAGCTAATTTAATCAAGGTTTCAAAGCTTCCGCTCTCCAATTGAAAACGGTTGAACTCGTTTTTATCCACATTTTTGCACAAATTTATAATGCCGTCTCGAAAGCAATGCCCGTCTTGTAGCAGTAAAATCTCATCCAAATTCAAATCACTCACTTCAATTTCATCCTTAGAAAAGTTCTTATGTGTTTCGGGAATATAAGCCACAAACGGTTCAAAATACAATACGATTTCTTTGATCTTTTCTTCCATTAAAGGAGTTGCCGCAATGGCTGCATCCAAACGACCATTTTTAAGTTTGGCAATGATTTCGTCTGTGTTTAGTTCTTCTATAATGAGTTTTACTTTTGGGTATTTCTTTATGAAATTATTCAAAAACATTGGCAGTAGTGTGGGCATAATTGTCGGTATAATTCCTAATCGAAATTCGCCACCTATAAACCCTTTTTGTTGTTCAACGATATCTTGCATTCGATCCGCTTCGTTGACAATATTCTTAGCTTGATTGACAATTTTATGCCCAATATCAGTAAGTTGAATCGGTTTTTTGCTGCGATCAAAAATGATAATATTCAGCTCTTCTTCTACTTTCTGAATTTGCATGCTCAAAGTGGGCTGTGTCACAAAACATTTTTCGGCCGCTAATGTAAAATTCTTATGCTCGGCTACAGCAAGCACATATTGGAGTTGGGTAATAGTCATTTTTATAGTGTAAGGTGATGCAAATATAAAAACTATCAATTTAAACTATGGAATAAAAGTAATGCAATTCACAAATTTATTTTAAAGGCTTATAAATAGGGTAGTACATCTTCAAAGGACCTATTCAAAGGATTTCAATTTTATTGAGATGTTAATTTTTTTTTAAATTTAGAAAGCGAGGTTTTGTTTCCTAATTGGAACACTTACATTTGCCGACATGAAGGTTGTTACTACTTTTCTTTTAGTCCTTTTTATCGCTTTTCTTTCAATACCCACTATAGTGAGTTTGATCGAGAAGAAAAGCGATACGTCTTGCTTTTACGATACTTCTGAAGAAGAGTTAACATACAAACAAATTAAAGTAGAGTTGAAGTTAGAACCCACATTGACGTTAGTTTGCTTTTCTAAACCTTCTTCTGCTTTAATTCTCTCCGAGAATCTATCAAAACACGATAATGTTGCTGCTGCCATTGTCATCCCACCGCCCGAACGAGTATAATCCAATTACATTTTTTTTTAAATTTAGGTTCTCATTAGTAATGGGGTCCTCATTTGTATTCAATTTAAGTAAGGTATCATGACAAAAAAAATTAATATTTTCACCAACCTTAAATCTGATTTTGCCTCAGGTTTAGTAGTTTTTCTAGTAGCATTGCCCTTGTGTCTGGGTATTGCTATGGCATCAGGCGCGCCCTTGTTCTCTGGAATTATATCGGGCATCGTGGGCGGTATCGTTGTAGGTTATTTGAGCCAATCGCATTTGAGTGTTTCTGGCCCTGCAGCGGGTTTGACCGCTATCGTACTTACCGCTATTACCGACTTGGGAGCGTTCCCCATTTTCTTAACAGCCGTATTCATTGCCGGAATCATTCAATTGGGATTAGGGCTCATTAAAGCTGGCAGCATCTCTAATTATTTTCCAACCAATGTCATCGAAGGCATGTTAGCAGGAATCGGAATCATCATTATTCTCAAACAATTGCCGCACGCTTTTGGGTATGATCGCGATTTTGAAGGCGACGAAGCATTCATGCAGTTAGACGGAACCAATACGGTTTCAGCGGTACTCGGACTTTTAAATTATGTGCAGCTGGGTTCTATTCTCATCACAGCACTTTCCCTAATTGTGCTGATCTCCTGGGATAAAGTACCCTTCTTCAAAAAATTGAAATTAATTCCAGGGGCTTTAATTGCCGTAATTCTAGGAGTAGTTTTAAATGAAATTTTCACCAATACCGGAAGTTCTTTGGCCATTGCTAAGCAGCACTTGGTTTCGTTACCACTTCCTAATTCCTTTGAAGAGCTAAAAGCAATTTTTACCACACCTGATTTTACAGCATTTACCAATACCAAGGTTTGGACTATAGGAGGAACCATAGCCATTGTGGCCTCTATAGAAACCTTATTATGCATTGAAGCCGCCGATAGAATGGATGTACAAAAACGATACACCGACACCAATTCAGAATTAAAAGCACAAGGGATAGGGAACATGATTAGTGCTCTTTTAGGTGGATTGCCTATGACTTCCGTAGTAGTTCGAACTTCAGCTAACAATAGTGCTGGAGCCAAATCTAAAATGTCAGCTATCATTCACGGCGCCTTATTACTACTTAGTGTACTGCTTATCCCGACTGTCTTAAATAAAATCCCATTGGCTACCTTAGCGGCTATTTTGTTATTGGTGGGCTATAAGTTAGCCAAACCAGCTACGGTGCTTCATTTTTGGCAAAAGGGTAAATACCAATTCATCCCTTTTATCGCTACATTAGTGGGCGTTGTTTTTACCGATTTATTAAAAGGTGTGGCACTCGGAATAGCCATCAGTATTGTTTTTGTATTGAAAGGAAACCTAAAACGAGCCTATCATTTTAGAAAAGAAGTGTATACCGATGGCGATATCATTCATATTGATTTGGCACAAGAGGTTTCTTTCTTAAATAAAGCCGCTATAAAAACAACGCTGAAGTCAATTCCAGAGAACTCTAAAGTTATTATCAATGCCAACGATACGGTATACATCGCGCATGATATTCTTGATTTGATACGGGAATTTAAAACTACAAGAGCTCGAGACGAGAATATCAAAGTCAAACTCAAAGGATTTAAAAAATCCTATCAGTTAGAGAACACCGAGGAAACTCCCAATCATGTTAGTTTCGAACAGTATTATGATGCTGCGAAAAGGGCGATAGTAAAAAGAGAAATTTTCAAAGACGATATTGTAAAATAAAAAAAAGAATTCGTAGAGATATTTACTTATTTTTATCTCGATTAATTCACTAGGGAGAATACGCTAGTATTAATTAAAAAAACAAAAAAACATGAGTGATTTTTATAAAAAAATTCTAGACAATAACAAAGCATGGGTAGAAGCAACACTAGCACTCGATCCCAATTATTTTCAGCATTTAGCCAAAGGTCAAACACCTCCTTTACTTTGGATTGGTTGCTCTGACAGCAGAGTGCCTGCCAACGAAATTATTGGTGCCAAACCTGGCGATGTTTTCGTGCATCGTAACATTGCCAACATGGTCATTCATTCCGACATGAACATGCTTAGCGTATTGGATTATGCGGTGAACGTACTGAAAGTAAAACACGTTATCGTTTGCGGCCATTATGGTTGTGGTGGAATTAAAGCCGCAATGGGTAATGATTCCATTGGGATTATCGACAACTGGATTCGCCATATTAAAGACGTGTATCGATTGCATCATACCTATTTGGATTCTATCATGAATGAAGAAGATCGTTTCAATGCGTTTGTCGAATTGAACGTGAAAGAACAAGTTTTCGATTTGGCCAAAACATCGATTGTACAATCGGCATGGCGCCACGGGCAAGACTTAACGCTACACGGTTGGGCCTACGGATTGAATTCGGGCTTTGTAACTGATCTCGATGTTAATTTGAGTTCGGATAAGAATCTGGATGAAGTCTACCAATTGAAATTCTAATAGTAAAGTCGCTCTCGGGCGACTTTTTTATTCCTCTTCTAAATTCTCATTAAACGAAGAAGGCAACAATTGCGGAATGAACTTTATCAAAATTGGCAACAACAAACTACCACCAGGAATCAAGAAAATCGTCAAAGAAGGTATTGTTTTGCAGATGTCTAACAATTGTTTTTTGACTTTCTTTTTTTCGTCTTTGTCTAAATCCCTTTGGGTGGAATTGGCAAGTAATACCATCAATTCTTTACTTTCGGAAATTTCTTTGACCAAGCGTTTTTGGTTGCGTTTCATTAACGTCAGTACCAATTGTGTAGTCTGATCGTAGAAATGCTTCACCGGATTAGAATAGTTAAAATAAGGAATGTCCTTTTTGTATCGTGTAATGAATGCATTGGTATCTTGAATACTCTTTTCAACAAAACTATCCCCAACGCCCATATTGGAAGCTAAAGCGTGCAAAAAGTAAGCTTCTTCATTTTCAACAATGCCATCACTCCACAACGCCAAACCAGCCATATCCATTAAGTAATATTTTTCTAAATTGTTTTCGAAATAGTCCAATTCTAGTGTTTCTAAATTCTGACTGTTTACTGTAGAAAATTTAGTGTATCGCACAGAAGCCTCAAATAGCTTGATTAATAAGTCGTCGTGTTGCGATTTGTTCGTCTTAGTGCGCAAGGCTAAAGTAACGACACTAACTACGGTTTCTTCTATTTTTTTTAAATACTTTTCGGGGATCTTGCCTTCAATCAAATAATGCTGAAAAGCCAACACGTCTACAAAAAGCAGCGCATTAGTAACAATGTGTGAAAAATTTTTGCTGATAATATTATCATTGGTTTGAACTCGCTCGTCAATGATTTTCTCTAGATTGGAAGTAGCCGAAGCGGTTGGAAGCACTTTCTTAAATAATGTAAATCCAACCGGATTCATTTCGTTATAAAAGGAAACGGCTTTCGTAATGAAATCAATAGACTCAGGAGTAGTTACCGTTAGGCTATACACCCCATAAAGACAATTCAGTAGTGCTACTTTCGAAATTTCATCGTTGAGCCACCCTTTAGAATCCAGTTTGTTTTCGG
>CALPUN020000061.1 GCA_943326765.2 Bifidobacterium breve
CAACCCGTTTATCGGAATATTTTTGCTCCCTTTTGTGAACTCGGAAGGAAATAACACAAATGGATTTTCACTTTCCAAGGATAAAAAAGCCATTTCAATTCCGAACTGAATCGAAGGAAATGCTATTAAGTTTTCCCAAAGAAAGTCTTTCCCTAAATCAATATTTTCACAAACCCATTGTAATTTGGATTCATAATCTGGTCGATCATCAATGCTCAATCCGCGAAGTAGGCCGCACTCCCCGATTCCTTTTTTACCGTTTTCCTCGAGAAGGAGAAACCAAGTTTCTTTTACGGTCATAACGCCACGAGACGTTCCTGAAGGTTGCTTAAATTGTAGTACATATTTCTGGTAAGTGGCTTTCATGAAGATTATTCCAAAATGTTTATAATTCTTTTGAAATCTTTTGTAGGCAAACCCGCTTTTTCGAATGAAGCAAAATCTAGTTTGACTTTGGCGGTCCAACTCCAATCATCCGACACATTTTGGTCTTTATACTTCTTGTAGATCGATTTGGCTTGGCTATAATTACCTTTGAATAAATACGCATGCGCCAAATTGAGCTGCGTTTGGAGTTCGGTGGGATCCAGTTTTTCGGCTACTTTTAAGAACTTAATGGCTTTATCGTATTGTTTGGTATAGAGGTAATCCAATCCAATTCCGTTGTAATCGGATGGTTTTCCTTTTCCTTCTTCGATAATGGGAATCCATTTTTTTATGGCTTCGCTGTATTTCCCTTGATTGGTCAATTGGATCGCAGCAGTTCGATTGGCATCATAAATAGTCGAAGCTGCATCTGTCGTGTTGTAACAAGCTGTTCCGGCGTCTTTGAATGCTTTTGTTTTTTCGGCAGCGAGCAAACTCTGATACTCTTGAAAGCGGAATTGGTTTTGTATTTTATCCAACACACAAACGCAATAATCATTTGGATTGGGTAATTTCTTAGCCAAATCAGTCGATTTACAAATACTTAAAACTTCTTTTCTGTTTTCGATACTCCAACCTCGGCTTAACTTGGCATCTACCCAGGGCACTACTTCTAGAACGATGCGCTCATTCATAATCCAGTTTTTGTTTTCGAAGCCAAACCAAAGCGTTTTACTCTTAAAACAAGATGATGTCGCAGTAGAAATTCGTTTGGCGTCTTTGTTTACGGGCGTATTTTGCGACAGGCAAGCTTTGTCGATGTTGCCTTCTTTTTTATAGGTTAAGGCCAAATTGGCGTTATTGAAAATGGCGTATTTGCATTGATCTTCCCCAGATATTTTTGATAGTAAAAATACAGCGCCAGCAGAACCTTGGCTTATTCCAGTTGGATCTGGAATGGCTTTTAGCAAGGAAACCAAACTACTTGACAATTGTTGGTTTTCGTCGAGTAAGGTGATTCGGTAGACGATTTCTGTGGTTCCTTCTGGTAAATCCTCGATAGGGATTAGCATCCGTTCTCGGGCACTTACCGATATTTGTTTGTTGGTCGCTCGTTCTTTGTCCCAATAGCCGTTGGTTTGGGCTTTTGAAATAGTGAAACTTAGAAACAATAGCAACAGAATTTTGATTTGCATAGTGTGTTATTTTTATACCGCAAGGAACGCAAAGTAGTATTGAAAGTTCGGATGCCTAGCCCAGATTGCTTCGCCAATTCGCTTCGCTCGTGTGCAGTGGAAATCTCCCGGTTAAAGAAGAATAGATTGCTGCATTTATTCTTCTAAAAATTGGGAATTAAAACGGATCGCTGGAAAAAGCTCCCGAAAAATTTAAAGTTCAATACTTTCACCAATATTCAACAACATTAAATCTTTGCCTTTGTTGAAAAACTGGCGTATGGCCTCGTCGTGATTGATTTCGATATATCCGAAGGTATCGTAGTGGTAGCCTAGAATTTTATCGCATTCTATAAAATCGGACGCGATGATGGCATCAGTTACATCCATCGTAAAATTACTTCCAATGGGCAGAATGGCTAGGTCGAGTTTGGTGCGCAACGGAATCAGTTTCATGTCGAACGTTAACGCGGTATCGCCTGCAATATAAATATTTTTGTGTTCGCCTTCAATGACAAAACCACCCGGATTACCACCGTAAGTGCCATCGGCAAAAGAGCTCGAGTGAATGGCATTGACTAGTTTTACGTTACCAAAATCGAACTGCCAATTTCCACCGTGATTCATCATGTGACCTTTGTATCCTTTTTCTAGGTAATACGTTATGATTTCGGCATTGGAAACCAAAATGCAATTGGGATTATTGGTTATGATTGCTTCCACATCCAACGTGTGATCTTGGTGTGCGTGTGTTAAAAAAAGATAATCGGGTTTTAAATCTAAAATATTGATGTGACTTGCTTTTGGGTTTGCCGAAATAAAGGGATCGACTAAAATGAACTTACCGCTGACTTCAATTCCGAGGGAAGCATGACCGTAAAAAGTAATTTTCATAACAAATGGATTAAGAATTATTGACGATGATATCGGACAAAAAGAAAATTAAGCACAAGGAAAGCAGCACAGATAAGAGGAAAGTACTGATGGCTACTTTTTTTAATTCGGGATCTAACGCTCTCGGGTCTTTGTTTTTATAGACTTTGATTAAGTGGCTGGTTAATGGGAAATAAGCCACTACAAAAACGTACTGGTCAAAGTGAAAATCGTTTAAATAAGCAAAAAGTAAAACCATCAGCATGGCGGAAATCACTAAGAAATAATGGTATTTTTTGGCATTTTCTGCGCCGATTTTTACTACGATGGTATTTTTTCCAGATTTTTTATCGGACAGTTGGTCTCTCATGTTGTTGAGATTTAAAACACTGACGCTTAAGAATCCGATTGCGGTTGCGGGCAAGAGTAATAGAGAGCCGTTTTCGAGCGATTTAGCGAACATAAAATAGATTCCCATCGTACTGACTAATCCGAAGAAAATAAACACAAACAAGTCGCCGTAACCTCGATAGCCATAGGCATTTGTCCCGACAGTATAGCGTATGGCAGAGGCAATTGCTAAAATTCCTAAAAACAAAAAGAATAGCGAATAACCCAAATTATGATCCTTGAAAGAACAATAAATCAATAAAATTGCAGAAAACAAAGTAAGTATTGAGGTGAGAATTATAGCCTTTTTCATAGCTGGAGGTGTGATGACTCCGCTTTGAATGGCGCGTTTGGGTCCGATTCGATCTTCGTTATCTGTGCCTTTCATTCCATCACCATAATCGTTCGCAAAATTGGAAAGCACTTGCAATCCTAAGGTTGTAGTAAGCGCAAAAATGACAATTTTCCAATTGAACATGGATTGCGACATGGCGTAAAAACTTCCTAAAATAATTCCGGAAACAGAGAGCGGTAGTGTTCTCAATCGTGCGGCTTCAATCCAATGTTTCATAAAAGTAATTGATAATTAATAATGAATATATTGCTGATTTTTGTGTTTTTGTAAAATTTAAGATGATGGTACTAATTTCTAATTATCCATTAATTAAATCACATCCAATTGCTATCGGAAGTTTCTAATTCGTACAACCACCAATTGACATAGTGCTTGATGGTGGTGAAATTCCCCAATTGAAAGGCGATGTTTCCTCCGGCGGTATGCAAAGTCAAGGAACCAATATTGGTGTTTTTATGCCAAAACAATTGTGAGGTTGTGATGGCTTGTATTTTACTTGGCTCGATGATTTCGGTACAAATATCCCATGCGCCGCTTTGTTTGATAATGTGATCGTTATGAATGTACAATCGATTATTTTTAAATTTAAAAAATTGAATTACAGCCACAAACAAAATGTAAACCGGTACTAAATAATTGAACTGAATCCCAACTGTTGGATTGTAATTCCGAAAAACATAAAACCCGAGTAAAGGTAAGCCAATCTTAAGGAATAACGCAAATCCCAATTTGCGAAAATTAGGTTTTAATTGAATTCCTTTTTCTGGAATTTTATGAAACAATAATTTCAGAATAGCATCTTTCTCTTGCAAGTTGCACCCTGGTATTTCAATGGCTAATTTTCGTTCTTCCTGGGCCCCACTCGTTGCTTGCTTAATTATAAGTCCGAGTATGTTCATTTTCTTTTGAAAATAGTTTTGTGATATGGCGGCAATCTGCACTTTTTCAGGTTTGATAATCGTGCTTTTGGTATTGAAAAGTCCGAACGAAATTAATAACGAACGATTTTGTTTGGTAATGGAGTAGTCGAAATACTTGATTAGGATTCGAACTAAATTAAGCACTAAAACCATCACAAATAAAACTACAATCAGTATAAAGAAGGTGCTAATTATTAATTCGGGATTGACGTAACTTTCTAGGTTCTGTTTTTCGAGCACATCATCCCCTAATAATTTTTGAGTGTAATCTAAAATGGTGAAGAACGCAATCAGTAATAAGGAAAAGCTTCTAACGTAATTGGACGTTATTCCCATTTTGATTAAACTCAGCAAACTAATTTTTATAAAAGGTTTCTCTTGATTTGTTTGGGTTGGCGCTTCGAGAATTTCTTCAGGAAGAACCGGCTTTCTTTTTTCATTGTCTAACAATGCGGCTTTTAATTCTAGAGCCATGGGATGCGAGATGGCTTTTATTTTACCCTCTTTGGCATTGCTCCCGGCAGTATCTACATCTAATGCATAAACTCCAATAATTCTTTGCACTAATGACTGATTGATGTTGACCTGTTGAATTTTATTTAACTGAATAGTGGTTCTCGTCTTATTAAAAATACCTTCCTGTATGACAAACTCTTGATTTTCATAATCTAGATGAAACGTGAAATTGATGTAAGAGAAATAAGCAGTAATAGCAACGATAACCACAGCGGCAATAATTCCAAGGAACAAATACGTAGTATTGATTTCATCAATTTTGAAAATCCACAATACTACAATCGCCCAAAATAATTTTAAATAATGGCGAATTGTATCAAAAAAAAGAATTAAGATTCCAATAGCTGATTGGCGTTGTGGTTCCTTGAAAAGCGTATCCATTACAATTCTTTTTGAATTTTACCCATCAAGAGTTGTTTGATATTTTCGGCTTGTTGTTTTTCGATTCCTGGAATTTCAATATCGCTGGAATCGCCACCAGCTGTGAATATTTCAATTTTAGCCAATCCAAAAAAACGGGAAACAATCCCTTCGTGTAAGGCTACGTGTTGTATTCTGTTGTAAGGAATTACAATCGTATTCGTTGCAATGACGCCATGCCGAAATAAAACATCATGTGTTCGAAAAGCAAATCCTTTTTTTACAAAAGCTAGTCGGGAGAAAAACAAAATTAACAGCGCTATGACTACTGTGCCGATAGTCAACTGAATTTGATAAGGAAGTAATTCTGGAACTGAATTTAACGCTACCGAGAGACCTATTCCTAAAACTAAAATAAAAATGACAACAAAGATCAAAATGATTTTCCAATAAGCTGGATGCAGTTTGGTGAAAAGTACTTCTTCAAATTTGGGAAGCTGGGTAATATCGATTGTTTCGTTCGTGAATTTTTCCATTCTTAGCAATTAGAGATTTAAATCCTTATGGCAACCATTTATTTTCTCCAAAGTTGGGTTTTCGTTTTTCAAGAAATGCATTTCTTCCTTCTTTCGCTTCTTCGGTCATGTAAGCTAAGCGTGTAGCTTCCCCAGCAAAAACTTGTTGTCCTACCATGCCATCATCGGTTAAGTTCATGGCAAATTTTAGCATCTTAATGGAAGTAGGTGATTTTTGCAAAATTTCTTGTGCCCATTGGTACGCGGTATTTTCTAATGCTGCGTGTGGAATTACTGCATTGACCATTCCCATATCCAAAGCTTCTTGAGCCGAATAATTGCGCCCCAAGAAGAAAATTTCGCGCGCTTTCTTCTGTCCGACCATTTTTGCTAAATAAGCCGATCCATATCCGCCATCGAAACTAGTCACGTCGGCATCGGTTTGTTTGAAAATGGCGTGTTCTTGACTAGCTAAAGTTAAGTCGCACACCACGTGCAAGCTATGTCCACCTCCTACTGCCCAACCTGGAACTACCGCTATAACTACTTTCGGCATAAATCGAATCAAACGTTGTACTTCTAAAATATTCAAGCGATGCTGACCGTCGTCGCCTACATAACCTTGGTGTCCGCGCGCATTTTGATCACCGCCACTGCAAAAAGAATACACACCGTCTTTAGTTGATGGTCCTTCAGCAGAAAGCAAAACTACTCCAATTGAGGTGTCTTCTTGAGCATCGTAAAAAGCTTGGTAAAGTTCAGAGGTGGTTTTCGGACGAAAGGCATTTCGAACATTTGGGCGGTTAAAAGCGATTCGGGCTACACCATTACATTTTTTATAGGTGATGTCTTCAAAATCTTTTACAATTTTCCAATCAATCATATAGGTTTTTGTATTAATTTAGCGTAAAAATAAACCATTTTTTTATATTTTAAGTACAATAAAAATGAAATAAATGGCCCTCTATTTTTCTAAATGTAATGAATTTTATTAAAAAATGAAGCGGTATCTTTCTACAAAAAACACTTACACAGTAGCCATTCTCTGGGCTTTAGTCCTTAGCATGTTATTCCTTTTGATAATTGGATTAAAAAAAGAACAAGTATCGATACTTCCAATTATCTTACTCTCTATGGTGATTGGTTTAATTGTGTGGACTTTATTAGACACTCGATATGTCATCAAACAACATTTCTTATTGTATCGGTCTGGTCCATTTCGAGGACGTATCGATATCGAAAAAATTAAAAAAATTACTTATTTTTCAGGATTGTATGTTCCAGTCACCATGAAACCAGCGTTGGATACCAAAGGTTTTATCATTACTTACAACACTACAGAAGACGTTTATGTTTCTCCTATTAAAAGTGATCTATTCTTAAGTGAGTTGTTGAAGATTAATCCGAATATTGAAATTATCCCCAACTAATTTTCCCATTTTACGGAAGTCATCGTAAGGGAACCTCCTACAATTTTATCATTAAAAAAAGATACCGAATCTTTTTCGTCTTGCACCTCGACGGAATTGCAAATCCTCGGACCAATTTTTGAATGATTGTATAGACATCCCTTTCTTTTTATTCCGAAATCAAATAAATTCCATCTTCTTTAATAGCAATCAATTTATCTTTATACAAAGTACCTATTGCTTTTTTGAACGTTTTTTTACTCATTTTCAAAACCGTTTTAATATCCTCTGGATGACTATTATCGTGCAATCGTAAGAAACCTCTACTGGCTTTTAATTCGTCTAAAATCTTTTGAGCATTGGGCTCTATGTTTTCGAAACCTAATTTTTGCAAAGAGACGTCAATTTTATTATCAGGACGAATGGTTTTGATATACCCTCTCATCCGATCTCCAGTACGAATAGCATCATCGTAAACTTCATCTTTATACACCAACCCTTTGTGTTGCTCGTTGATAACTACATTAATCCCAATTTCCGTGATGTGAGAAACAATTAAATCAACTTCTTCTCCTTTTTCAACGGTTAAATGATCATTGTTTAAAAACTGATTGGTTTTGCTAGAAGCTACCAATCGGTTGGTTTTTTCATCCATGTACAAAAACACCAAATATCTTTTTCCCTTTTCCATCGGACGCGCTTGCTCTTTGAAAGGGACTAAGATGTCCTTCTCCATGCCCCAATCCATAAAAGCGCCCACTTGATTCACGTAATTAACGCGTAACAAAGCAAATTCATTCAATAAAATATAGGGTTCTAAAGTAGTGGCTACTGGCCGTTCTTCATGATCTAAGTAAACAAAAACGGTAAGTTCATCCCCAATTTCAAATTGATTTGGCACGTATTTATTGGGCAGTAAAATGTCTTCAGCTTCGTTTCCGTTACCTAAAAATAGGCCTACTTTGGTGTCGCGTAAAATGGTAAGGGTATTGTATTTTCCTATTGCAATCATGATGGTATGTTCTGAAATTCTTCGCGCAAAGGTACAAAGAGGAATCCGAAAGTTAAGTACATACTTTTAGATTCTCTATAAAGTCCTTGTTAGCGAAGATCGTATTCTTTAAAAAATTGGTAAAGTCAAGCGAATAGTTAAAAGCAGCAAAGTTGAATTGGAACTTAAACTTTCGTTCGTCCAAAAGCTTAGGCTATCGCTTTAAAATATTGCAATAAAACTTTGTCATTCTCCAATGTTGGAGTAAAAACTTCTAGAAGAAAAGGGTGTTGGTTTTCTGAATAAAGCGCTGCCAAACCCTCTTTTAAACTTTCTTCAGTACTTGCAACTTGATAAGTAAAACCAAACATTTTAGCTAAGTGTTCTGCCGTTAAACAATGAGAGGTTTCGAAAAAAGTAGTAAAGACTTTGGTTTCTTGGTGACCGGGTAATATTCTAAAAATGCCGCCACCACCATTGTTAATCAAAATAATTTTAAAATTTTTCGGAATGTACTGATTCCATAAAGCATTGCTGTCGTAGAAAAAACTTACATCTCCTGTGATTAACGTTGTCGGGGAATGGCTTCCCACGGCCGCACCAATCGCAGTTGAAGTACTGCCATCGATACCGCTAGTCCCCCGGTTACAGTATACTGAAATGGAACTGTCAATATCAAAAAGTTGCGCATACCGAACGGTAGAACTATTCCCTAATTGCAACATCGAATCTTTTGGTAAACGAGGCAATATCAATTCAAATGCTTTCAAATCTGAGAACGGAATCTTGTTCAAATACTCTTGGTGCTTCTTCTCGCGGAGCTTTATGATGGTTTTAATTTTTTGTTCATAATCACTTTTTACAACTTTAGTAAAAGGCAATATTTGATGGAAGAATTCATTCGGATTGGCTTCAAAATGATGAGGTAACGAACCGAAAGTATTGTAAGCGCGCAAAGAATCGATGTGCCAATGATGTTCGGATTGGTATATACGGAGTAGTGCTTTAATTCGCTTGGAGACAATCATTCCTCCCAAAGTAATTAGGATCTCCGGCTGTAAGACAAGAAATTCTTTTTCTTTAAATGGTGTGATTAGCGTATCAATATGATTGATAAACGATGGATGATACACATTAGATGTCGACTCGGTCATTACAACAACCGAAGGGTCATTCGCCAACCATTCGATAATTTCCGGGTCAATTTCTTGTGGCGCATTGACTCCAATTAATACTAATTTTTTTTTAGTAGAATTCCAAATGTTTGTAGAAGCAATGATATCTTCAATTGAAATATTTTTGTACACTTTTGCAAAAGCAGATATAGTAGGATCGACGGTTAACTTTGGAACCATTTGATACAAAGGTTCTTCAAAAGGTGCATTGATATGTGTAGGGCCTTTTTTTGTATAGGCCGTTGTAATCGCTTCATTAACTTTAAAATCATTTTCCGTAGATGCTCCTTCGGTTAAATTGGCATTGTAAAGGGAATGGTTTTGAAATACATTGACCTGACGAATAGTTTGCCCGTCACCAATATCGATTTTGTTGGAAGGACGATCCGCAGAAATTACGACCAAAGGGATCTGGCTATAAAATGCTTCTGCAAAGGCAGGGTAATAATTCAACAACGCTGATCCTGATGTACAGACCAACGCTACCGGTTTATTAATCTGTTGAGCCATTCCCATCGCAAAAAAAGCAGCACAACGTTCGTCGGCTATACTGTAACATTGGAATTCCGGATTGCTTACAAAACCTAAAGTTAAAGGCGCATTTCTAGAGCCTGGAGAAATCACGATATGAGTAAGCCCTTTAGCCAAACAAATTTGGATAATACTCTGGGCTAAAGGAATCTTCGGATAATTCATTTTTTATGGAATAGAAAAACAAAGTTACAAACTTCAACCCTATTTTAGCTATTCTTTAAGACCTTAAATCAAAAAACAAAATATATTTGTATTCTTAAAAAGTCAGTATGAAATGGAATGCTTTTAAATCGAAACTCTTTTGTATCCTTTTCGTAGGGGTTTCTTGTCTGCTAAGTAGTGTTTCATGGGCTCAAAATGAACTAAAATTTGACGAAAGTGGGTATAACGCTGTCTTGGAGCGTTCTAAAAATGAGCACAAACCCATTTTTTATATGCTTTATGCTACTTGGTGCACTCATTGCAACAAAATGAAAAGTGAAGTTTTCAAAGATTCTACTGTCACCAAATTCATGAACACTAATTTTATTTGTGCAGGGCAAGATGCTGAAAAAGGAGAAGGTGCCTACTTTAAAAATCGATTCGGAATTTTGAACTATCCTACTTTTATACTAATGGATGAAAAAGGAATAGAGCTCTATAATTTTAGTGGTGAATATAAGGTCACTCCCTTTTTGTCGGAAATGAATACGGCATTAAATCCTGAAAAACAATTGCCTTATTTACAACGTCAATTTGAAGCCGAACCCAACAACTCGGATAAATGTTTGGCGTATTTGTATGCTCTGAATCGAGGGCGGGATCGCAGAATGATAGCGCCCGTTGCCAAACAATATCTGGCGACACAACAGGAATCACAATTGATTAGCGCCAACAATTGGAAAATCATTGCCAACGGAGTAACCGATATCCAATCACGCGAATTTCAATACGTTTTGAAACATCAAAAAGAATTTGAAACCGTCGCATCGCCCAAGCGTGTGGAACGAAAAATTATAAACATTGTCAATGAAATGCTAACGCCGTACATGGAAAGTAAAGACTCTGTGGCCTATGCATCTAGAAGGATGATTGCAAAATCCATAGCCTTAAAAAAAGTAGATTCTTTGGTTTTTGCATTCGATATTTCGATTGCTGAAAAAAGCAAAAATTGGATCGCTTATAAAAAAACAACCGAAGAAGGAACGGCAAAGTACGTATACAACGATGCTAAGACCTTACTCGAAATCAGCAGAAATTACCTTAATTTTGTGGCTGACAGTACCAGTTTAAAAAATGCCATTCAATGGACACTTCAGGCTATTGCTCTGAATGAAACTTATGAAGCTGAAATAATAGTAGCAAAATTGTATCAAAAAACAAACGATTTAGAAGCTGCAAAAAATTGGGCTAACAAAGCCAAAACGAAAAATGCTGCATTTGGATGGAGTACCAAAGATGCTGATGAGCTCCTACTCCAACTCGCCACCAAATAATTAGTATTCCAAATGAAAGTCATCATTCGAAAAGCCACCGCAGCAGATGTTCCCAATATTTTAGTGATTGTGAATCATGCTATTTTACACACCACCTCCAATTACCTCTATGATATACAATCGCTAGAAGCACAGTTGCAATGGTTTGAAGACAAGGAAAAGAAGAAATTTCCAGTTTTAGTAGCGGATTATAATGGTAACGCGATTGGTTTTGGAACCTATGGTACTTTCAGAGAAAAAATTGGGTATCAATTCACCGTGGAGCATTCGGTTTATGTGGCTGCCGAATTTATTAATAAAGGAATCGGGAGACTTTTATTGGAAGCATTAATCGAAAAAGCGAAGTTAGAAGGCTACCACACGATGATTGGTGGCATCGATGCCGCTAATAAAGACAGTATTGCTTTCCATAAAAAATTCGGATTTGTTGAAAACGGAATTCTAAAAGAAGTTGGTTTCAAATTTGGGAAATGGCTCGACTTACAATTCATGCAGTTGATTTTAAACTAAAAAAAGGAACTTCAATTGAAATTCCTTTTTTGTTTTTATCCTTTTATCCAATTGACAATTTCAGCGTCTGTGGGTTTTACTGCCGAAAGCAGCACCTTTTCTAATTCACCTTTTTCATTAATCAAATATTTCTGGAAATTCCATTCTACTTCGGAATCTTTCAATCCGTTTTTAGATTTTTGAGTTAAGAATTGATACAACGGGTGTATGTCCTTTCCTTTTACTGATATTTTACTCATCATTGGAAAGCTCACTCCGTAATTCAGCTCACAAAAAGTGGCGATTTCTTTATTCGTTCCTGGCTCTTGTTGCCCGAAGTTATTGGCTGGAAATCCGATAATCACAAAATTTTGATTTTTGTATTTTTTATACAACGCTTCCAAATCTTTGTATTGTGGTGTGTAGCCACATTTGGAAGCGGTATTCACTACTAGGATTTTCTTTCCTTTCAAGGATGCAAAATCAAAGGTTTTTCCAGACAAATCTTCGACTTTAAATTGGTAAATCGTTTGTTTGCTTTGAGCATTCATTTCAGAATTCCAAAAGAATAAAGTGCTTAAGGCCATCATTGCTATTATTTTCATTTTTCTGTTTGTTTATTTTTTTAAATGTTTCTTATAGCTTCGGTACGAGACGAATCCTAATACTGCCACAAAGGCTACAGAGTAATATACGAAACTTGGAGTAACTACTTTATCACCGCTGGCATAGGAATGCATTCCGGTTAGATAAAAATTCACTCCAAAATAAGTCATCATGATAGCATAAAATGCCAACACACTCATTAAGTTGAAAATCCACTTTCCTCGCAAACTTGGTACAAATCGGGCATGAATAACAAAAGCATAAATCATGATACTAATCAAAGCCCAAGTCTCTTTGGGATCCCATCCCCAATAACGTCCCCAACTTTCATTGGCCCATTGTCCGCCTAAGAAATTTCCAATCGTAAGCATGACCAAACCGATCGTGATTGCCATTTCGTTGATATAGGTTATCTCTTGAATGTTCAAATCCATTTTGGCTTTGTTCTTTTTGTTGGTAAAAATCATTAAGAATAAAGATACCACTCCTAAGACCATTCCCAAAGTAAACGGCCCGTAACTGGCCACAATCACGGCAACGTGAATCATTAACCAGTAGGAATTTAAAACAGGTTGCAAATTGGCAATCGACGGATCCATCCAATTCCAATGCGCAATCATTAAAATCATAGAAGCCACAAAAGTTCCGGAAGCAACAGTCAATTTCGATTTGATATCAAAAGCCAACGTAAAAAACATCGTGGCCCAAGCCACGTAAATCATACTTTCATAAGCATCGCTCCAAGGCGCATGCCCTGAAATGTACCAACGCGCTATTAATCCCGCAGTGTGCAAAAGAAATAATAAAGCAATGAACATGTGAAAAGCATTGATGGTATAGCGGATGATTTTCTTTTCAAAAAAGATATTAATGATGGTAAATAATAACATTAAGACGCCTGTGAGCATATACAAATAGTAGAGTTTTTTGAATACATCGTATTTGTTATAGGTAATCTCGGAGGAGATTTTCTCTTCACTAGGTCTAACGGCGCTGCCAAATTTCTTCTGATAATTTTCGATACTTTTCAAGAAGAAATTAGCGTTGACATAATTGCCTTTCAATTGAGCGCTGTCTAGGGCGGTCATGTATAAAGGAAGAATGTTTTTGGTAAAAGTGGAATCAATCCCTTTAATACTGGAATGGTTCAATTCTAAATAAGAAATCCATTTGCTGTTGGGGTCATTCGGAATTGGGAATATCCGCAAGATACTTCCACTTAAGGCCGAATTCAAAAGATTTACTTTTCGGTCGGTTTCAATAAAGTCTTTTTGAAATTGATCTGGAAGCGATGCTTTATAGGCTTCCTCTAAATAAGGTGTCAATTTATAATTCCCTTTTTCGTCGAAGAATTTGATAAACGGTGCGTATTTTTCGGTAGCTCCCAAACCAATAATTTTGCGAATACTATCATTTCCGTTTTTGATATATATTAGTGGTACTTCAAACCAAAGTCTCGGAAATTCGGTCATCGACAAAAAGACTTGATCCGAATTCATGTCTTTGTAGGTGTCGCTTTTGCTAACTTTTCGCAACAATTCTGACGAAAAAGTATTCACGGGTTTCATTCGACCCCCTTCGTCTTGAACAATCAATCTTCCAAATTTTGCTGCGTGATCTTCGGTAACTTTATAGCGATTTAGCAACGAATCTATTTGTTTACTAGAAGCGACATGTTGCTCTTGTTTTTGAGAAAATGCGCCAAGACTAAGAAACAAGAATAACAATGTCAAGAATTTTGCTTTTTTATTTTTTACGATTTCAAGTTTTCGTTTGATATCAGCAAATCGGGAATGTTTGGTGAATAAAATAGCCATTAGCGCGAAAAACAACATGAAATAACCAATATACGTAATTAAAGTTCCCCAGAAATCGTGGTTAACAGACAGCA
>CALPUN020000062.1 GCA_943326765.2 Bifidobacterium breve
GAACGTACTGGCAGTCTTGCCACCGCAGTTCACAGCCCAACAAACGAAGTAAGAGGTATGGACATAATGGATAAAGACTATTCTATCGTTCAAGTAAAACACGACATCACCGAAACTGCAAACTGCGTGAATCTTGGAATGATAGTAGATGCTGGAAAAACAGTGACCATGAATAATGACACCAAACTTCAAAACGATTGGTATTTGTTATTGAACGGGAAAATTGATTTGCAAGGAAAATCACAATTGGTTCAAACGACCAACAGTGTTTTAGATGTTACTAGCGCGGGTTCTATTGAAAGAGACCAACAAGGGCAGTCAAACAAATACAATTACAACTATTGGTCTTCACCGGTAAGTACTATAAACACTTTGAGTAACAATAACAGCTTCACTGTCAATGGCGTGTTGCGAGATGGAACTAACCCTAATAGCATCCAAAACATCACATGGTCTTCTGGTTACAATGGCTCTGCAACGTCACCAATTACTTTGAGTAGCTATTGGATTTTTAAATTCCAAAACTTAACCCCTCAATATGCCAACTGGTCAGCCGTGGGTCAAAATGGAGCTTTGCTTGCAGCCCAAGGATTTACCTTAAAAGGGAGCAACGCCGCTACAGGAACTCAAAATTATACATTTGTTGGAAAACCAAATAACGGAACGGTTACAACAGAAATCGCTCCAGGAAACTCGAATCTTTGTGGAAATCCTTACCCATCTGCTTTAGATGCAGATCTATTCCTGACCGCTAACAGCAGTGTAATCTCAGGGGCATTGTATTTCTGGGAACACTATAGCACCAATACCTCACACAATTTATTAGAATACCAAGGTGGTTATGCTGCCAGAAATTTAGTGGGCGGAACACCCCCAGTAGCACCAGTGGGTATAAGCGGAATGGGATCGAGTTCAAGAATCCCTTCAAGATTTATCCCCGTTGGCCAAGGATTCTTAATCTATGGTAGCTCAACAGGAGGAACTATAACATTCAACAACAACCAAAGGGCTTTCGTTAAAGAAAACGATCCAACGTCAAACATCATGTTCCGTCAAACTACAGAAACTAGTACAATAGTTGGCGCTCAAGAAACCAACCGAAATGATACGTACACAGAAAACAATACGTTTGCTAAAATAAGATTGGGATATGTTGCTGCAGAGAACTACCACAGACAATTACTATTAGGATTTATGGATGATCTCGCAACAGATGGTTTTGATGTAGGATACGATGCTCCGCAAATTGACAACCAACCTAGTGATGCTTATTTTGCACTTCAAGGATATAGTTTAGTAATTGAGGGCGCAGGAACTTTTTCAGCAGATAAAATTTTTCCTATAACTGTAAAAATTGGCACTGATGGGCCTATAAAATTCATGATTGATAGCACTGAGAATTTTGATGCAAATCAGAATATATACATCTACGATAACGTAACCAATATTTCGCATGAAATTCGCAATCAACCTTTTGAAGTGAACTTACCTATCGGCACGCTGAACGATCGTTTCTCATTGCGTTTCACAAACTCCGCTCTTGGTGTAACTGATTTCGATTTAACAAAAGAAGTTGCGGTAACCTATACCAATAGCGACAACACACTCAACATCAATAATAACTTATCGGATACTACAATAAAATCAGTAACATTATACACTATGTTAGGGCAATCGATTAAATCTTGGGATGTTAAAAAGGATACCCAAATGAAAATCCAAATCCCAATAAACAACATTAGCACTGGAACCTACATCGTAAAAGTGCATACCTCAAAAGGGGATGTCAGTAAAAAAATTATCATCCAATAACTCCCCCTTTTTTTTAAACGAAAAAAAAAGCTTCTCAGTTGAGAAGCTTTTTTATTTTATTATAAACCGAAACTAAGATAAATGAACTGCTAAAGATTCCAAATCCAACAAGAGTTGTTCCCCGGTTTGTAAATTTTTCAAGCTGAATTTACTTTCTTGTATTTCGCTTTCACCCACAAGAACTACAAATGGAATACCGCGCTTATCAGCATATAGAAATTGTTTTCCCACTTTAATGACATCTGGGTACAATTCTACTTTTATATTTTTGGTTCGTAAATTTTGTATGGCTTGCATAGCATAAAAAGCTTCTTTTTCACCATAATTTATAAACAAGGCTTGTGTTGTAGAAGTCACCGTTTGCGGAAATAAATTCAATTCTTCTAAAACTAAATAAATACGGTCTAGTCCGAATGAAATTCCAACACCGCTCATGTCTTTCAATCCAAAAATCCCCGTCAGATCATCATACCGTCCGCCACCGCCGATAGACCCCATGGCTACAGTGCTTGGTGGCGCTACTTCAAAAATGGCTCCTGTATAATAATTCAATCCTCTGGCTAACGTTACATCTAAATCCAATACAGAATCTTTCAAACCTAATTGCAGTACTTTATCGCAAATGAATTGCAACTCTTCTACTCCTTTCGTTCCTTCTGAAGAACTTGATAATAAAACGGAAAGCTTTTGGATTTTTTCAACTACCGTTCCTGTAAAATTAAAAAGCGGCTGTACTTTTTGTATGGCATCGTCCGAAATTCCTTTCTCTAGCATTTCCTTCTTAACCCCATCCTCGCCTATTTTATCGAGTTTGTCTAATGCAACAGTGAAATCAATCAGTTTGTCTTTGGCGCCAATAACCTCGGCAATTCCAGAAAGAATTTTACGATTATTGATTTTAATAGCAACCCCTTTCAATCCCAATTCCGAAAAAACAGCATCGTAAAGTTGTATTAATTCTACTTCTTGCCAAAGCGAGGATGACCCTACTACATCCGCATCGCATTGAAAAAACTCTCTAAACCTGCCTTTTTGAGGACGATCAGCTCGCCAAACAGGTTGAATTTGATACCGTTTGAATGGGAAGTCCATTTCACTTTGGTGTTGCACTACGTATCGAGCGAAAGGAACTGTTAAGTCGTATCGCAACGCTTTTTCAGAAATACTTGAAGTGAGCTTGTTACTTTCTTTATTCGACAATGCGGTAGCATCGGCTTTGCTCAAATAATCTCCTGAATTCAAAATTTTAAATATCAAACGATCCCCTTCTTCACCGTATTTGCCCATTAACGTTTCTGAATTTTCAAACGAAGGGGTTTCTATAGGTTGGTAACCATACTTCTCAAAATTACTTTTGATGATGGATACAATGTATTGCCTTTTTGCCACCTCAGCGGGTGAAAAATCTCGGGTTCCTTTCGGGATGCTTGGTTTTTGTGCCATTTTGGATTTATGCTTATAAATTTACAATTTTAGATTTAGTGCTATTGATTTTTGTTTTAATGATATCGATTATCGTAAATCAAACCTCTAAAATCGTATTTGCCTACAAATATCTTATTTTTAAAATAAATATCAGGGCATCTAAAGTAAACTTGTAACAAAAATTGTAAATTCGTGACAAACTCGCATGATGTTAAAATTATTCAAAGAAAATGTTCGTATTGCGCTAGGTTCCATTAGAACGCAACTTTTACGCACCATTCTCACCGTATTAATTATCGCTATCGGAATCACCGCATTAGTCTGCATCTTAACTGTAGTAGCGGCTTTAGAGAACACGCTTTCTTCAGATTTTGCTTCAATGGGTTCCAATACCTTTAACATCAATCAGTATGCTTTTGAAACCCGAAGACATGGCGGTCGCGAACGCGAAATTGTAAACCCAATCATTTCATATCCAGAAGCCGTTGCATTCAAAGAAAAATACAAATTTCCATTAACACACACCTCGCTTTCTTTTACGGCAGTGAGTAATGCAGAAGTAAAATTTGAAAACAAAAAAACCGATCCCGAAATCTCTGTCCTCGGAGTCGATGATTACTTTTTAGTCAATTCCGGTTTAGAAACGACACAAGGGCGAAATTTTACCAGTTTTGACATTTCGAACAACACCAATACTTGTATTGTTGGTTCTGATTTTCTAAAAGATTTATTGAAAGAGGTCAATCCTATTGACAAAGTAATTGCTATCCGCGGTGCCAAATTCAAAGTAATTGGAGTTCTTAAAGAAAAAGGATCCACTTTTGGAAATAGTCAGGATTTGAGGGTTTTAATTCCAATTCAAGTCGCCCGCTCCCTATTTACAAAACCCAACATCAATTATACGATTAGCGCTACGATAGATAAAAAAGAAATGCTGGATCAAGCCATCGATAATGCCACCAGCACAATGCGCCGCATTCGAAAATTAAGCCCCATCAAAGACTCTAATTTCGGAGTTTCTAGAAGTGATGATTTGATCAATCGCATCTTAAGCTTGACACAATATCTGGGGCTTGCCGCATGGGTAATTGGAATTATCACCATCTTCGGATCGTCGATTGCCTTAATGAATATCATGTTGGTTTCTGTAACCGAACGAACTCGAGAAATTGGTGTTCGAAAAGCACTAGGTGCCAAACGAAGCACTATAGCGATTCAGTTTTTTATCGAGACTTTAGTAATCGGGCAAATGGGTGGTGTTTTTGGAATATTATTAGGAATTTCGGCCGGTTATGGAATTGCAACGTTATTAGAATTTTCCTTTGTCACTCCATGGGCAGCCATAGTATCCGCTTTTGTAACGACCTTTATTGTAGCTATTGTTTCGGGTTCGTATCCCGCTTTAAAAGCTTCTAAATTAGACCCGATAGAAGCCCTGCGCTACGAATAATGATACAATGATGATTTACGACATAGCGTTATCCTACTTGGTCTATTTTAAAACTCAAATCCGGCCATAAAGCATCCGATCATTTCCGTAAATATCTTGGCGAAGAACAATGTCTTTATAGCCCAATTCTTCTAACAATGCGATCATTTCTTTGCCTAGATATTGATTGATTTCAAAGTAAAGTTCACCGTTCTTGTTTAAACTTTTTTGAGCTAAAACAGCGATTTTTCTGTAAAAAAGTAGTGCATCATTGTCGTCTACAAACAACGCTAAATGTGGTTCATGTTCTAAAACATTTTTTTTAATTTCGACTTTTTCCGAGTTCCGAATATAGGGCGGGTTGGAAACAATGATGTCGAACGTTTCCTCAAAATTATTGGTTTCTAAAATATTTTTTTGAAGAAACGTAACCGATACAGCGTTTCGATCAGCATTCTGTTTTGCTGTTTTCAAAGCTAATTCCGAAACATCTAACGCAGCTACTTTAGCGTTCGGAAGATTTTTTGCTAAGGCAATTGCAATGCAACCACTTCCAGTGCCGATATCTAAAATGCTTATAGGGTGCCGATTTTTAGAATATTTTTCAAGAATCCAAGCTACTAATTCTTCGGTTTCTGGTCGCGGAATTAAGACATTCGTATTCACTTCGAAATCCATTCCGAAAAAAGAAGTGGTTCCCAATAAATATTGAATCGGAATTTCCTGTAACAGTTGTTCGACAATGGAATCCCAATATAAAACATCTGTTTCAGTAAAAACTATTTCTGGTTGCAACGCCAAATCAATTCGTTTCATTTGAAACTTGGTCTCTAGTATCAAATAAAAAAAACTCTCGGCTTCCAAAGCATCGTATCTTGGCGTCAACACCTTTATGAAATGAGTTCTGTAGTCTTTAATTAACATACTAATAATGGAATTATAATTTTTTCAACATCCAAACGGGACAAGAACTGTGACCTGTATTTCCCATAGGAGTGCCCAGATATTCAAACCCGTTTTTTTGGTAGAGTTTTTGAGCCGCATCCATAAAGGGCATGGTTTCTAAATAGCATTTTTCATAGCCAAATTCTTTAGCGGCTTGCAGGCATTTCTCGATTATTTTGTAGCCCAAACCTAAGCCTCGTGCTTCTTCTAGAAAATACATTTTTTGCAATTCACACACTGATTCCGCTTCGTTTTCCAGCGGTCCTATTCCTGCTCCGCCTATAATTCGACCTTCTTTTTCAACTACAAAATAGAGGGATTTGGGTAGCTGATTATAGGATTCAAACAGCCAATCCAATTGTGGATCCGCATAGGCAGTTCCTACTTTTGGCACATTTAAATCTTCTAAAACTTTTCGGATAACAGCGGCAATTGAAACATTGTCTTGCTTTTGAATTTCTCTTATTATTATAGCATTCATTCTAAAAGTAAAATCTTATTTTTGCGAGGTGAAGATACATGAAAAATACCTAAAACGTTGCTTAGAATTAGCGAAATTTGGTTGGCCAGCCGCCATGCCAAATCCATCGGTAGGCGCAGTAATTGTTTATGAAGATCAAATAATCGGCGAAGGTTTTACGGCTGCTTATGGAGGGCCTCACGCTGAAGTAAATGCCATTAAAAACGTAAAAGACAAATCGCTTTTAAAAGAAGCAACACTATATGTGAGTTTGGAGCCTTGCAGTCATTTTGGTAAAACGCCTCCTTGTTGCGATTTGATACTGAAACATGATATCCCAAGAATTGTCGTTGGTACTATGGACCCTCATAGTGTTGTCGCTGGAAATGGAATAAAAAAATTGCAAGATGCTGGCAAAAATGTTACGGTTGGCGTTTTAGAAAAGGAATGCATCGCTTTGAATCGACGTTTTTTTACATTTCACCAAAAGAAAAGACCTTACATCATTTTGAAATGGGCAGAAAGTAAAGATGGCTTTATAGCACCTACATCCAAATCAGAACAAAAACCCGTTTGGATTACCAATGACTATTCAAGGCAATTGGTGCACAAATGGCGAACAGAAGAACAGGCTATTCTGATTGGAACACAAACCGCAATTGACGACAATCCGAAGTTAAATGCTCGGGATTGGTATGGCAAAAATCCTATTAAAATTGTTTTAGATCAAAAGAATCGAATTCCAAAAGAAAATTATATCTTTGATAATCAGTCGGAAACTTTACTGATTACGGCTGATAAGATTAACTTTGACAAAAAAGTTGGCAAACAAATATCTACATTGCTATTTGAAAATGATATCCAATCGGTAATTATTGAAGGCGGTAGTCGGACTTTGCAAACTTTTCTTGATGAAAATTTATGGGATGAAGCCCGTATTTTTAAAGGACCCATCGTATTTGGGACTGGAGTAAAAGCACCTCAGTATAAAGGCACGTTTATTTCAAAAAGCTCGATACGAAACGACGAACTTTTAATTTTTAAAAACCATGATTAACACTATCATTTTCGATTTTGGAGACATCTTTATCAATTTAGAAAAAGAAGCTACCATAGAAGAATTTAAAAAATTAGGTTTAGACTGTCCGAATGAAGAGTTGGTAGCCATGAATGATTTGTTCGAAAGAGGAAAAATTTCGGAACAACAATTCATCGATGGGTTTCAAAAATACATCCCAAATGCTGATGTTCATGAAATTCGCAAGGCTTGGAACTCTGTAATTGGTGAATTTCCACTTTATCGATTAGAATTTTTACAAATGCTATCTCATAAATACCGCCTCTTTTTATTGACCAATACGGATGCTGTTCATATTAGTCGTTTTGAGCACATGGTTGGGATTTCCTTTTTTAGTGATTTTTACCAATGTTTTGAAAAAGTTTATTTTTCTTTCGAAATGGGAATGCGGAAGCCCGATACAGACATCTTCAATCACATTCTCAAAAAACATGATTTATCTCCAAAGCGAACTTTATTTATAGATGATAAAAAAGAAAACACCGATGCAGCAGCGGCTTTGGGTATTCAAGTTTGGAATTTACAAGTTGGAGAAGAAGATGTTGTAGATTTATTTGAGAAAAAAATACTCTAATTCCCTTTGGACCCCTTAGACCACTTTAAAACTATTGCTTTTCCCTCGGAAGAAATTCTCTTCAAAGAAAAAAACAGCAAATTTTTTGGTTATGCTTTTCCTTTAACATCGGAAGATCAAATAAAGCCTTTAGTAGAACCTTTACGAAAGAAACATTTCAACGCAGTTCATTTTTGTTATGCTTTTCAACTAGGAACAGATTCCGTCACTTTTCGAGCCAACGATGACGGCGAACCAAGTAATAGTGCCGGAATGCCAATCTACGGTCAAATACAATCTTTTGGCGTCACCAATGTCTTAGTAGTTATCGTTAGGTTTTTTGGCGGAACCAAATTAGGCGTTGGCGGTCTTATTTCGGCCTACAAAACTGCAGCAACTATGACCTTAGAAAGCGCTACAATTATTGAAAAAACAATCGATATTCATTATCTTGTTTCTTTTGATTACAAAAACATGAATAAAGTCATGCGCATTATTAAAGAGAAAAAGCTCTTAATAGTCGCTCAAAAAACGGAAACTAGTTGTGAAATTGAAATTGCCATACGAAAAAACAACGCTCCAATGGTTTGGGAACTCTTTTCTTCTGTATTTGAAATTAGCATTCAAACGAAAGAGTAACTCTTAAATTTCAATTTCATTTAGAACCTTTTTTATGTAATCAGGAGGTGCCGTAGGACGACCTGTTTTCAAGTCCACAAACACCAAAATAAAATGGGCAGTTGTTAACAACTCCTGTTGTTCATTACGAATTTCGCAATCAAAAGAAATTTTAACGGAAGACTGATTTTTAAATTTCGTAATTACAGTCAGCAATTCATCGTAACGAGCCGGTTTTTTATAATTCACTGACAAGGAAACAATTGGAAGGGCAATTCCATTTTCCTCCATTGATTTGTAAGAAACCCCTTTGTTTCTTAACCATTCTACTCTACCTGTCTCAAAATAAGGAAGATAATTCCCGTGATAAACAACACCCATTTGATCGGTTTCCGAATACCTGACCCGTACTTCTATTTGATGCTCCATACTCAATTTATAGTATTTTTTTTATATCTTTAGACGTGAAAAAAAAGTGTCTTACAACAATATTTTTAATAAATCAACCTGAAATATATTTTTTTTTAACGATTTTTGTTCACATATTTGTTACCCCAAAAAAACAGAGATTAATCGTCCGATTTTCTTTGAAAGAGAACCTTTAAAAAAAAAACAAATTTACTAAATAATTATGAGCAAAACTGCGCAATCAGTATGGGAAAATTGTCTGTCTTTCATAAAGGACAATATCCAAGACCAAGCCTACAAAACTTGGTTCGAACCGATTAAGTCTGTTGAGCTTACCGATAACGCCCTTTATATTCAAGTACCCAGTAAATTTTTCTATGAATGGCTTGAGGAACATTATGTGAAATTGTTGAAAGTGGCTTTAACCAAAGAATTGGGTAAAAATGCCAAACTGCTTTACAAAATCAAAATGGAGAATACGTATGGTAACAAACAACCTTTTACCGAACAACTGCCAAGTGCTCATAGAAGTTCTATGAAACCGCAAGAAGTAGATGCTCCTTTTAAAAATTTGAGCCCTGAATTGAAAAACCCTTTTGTAATTCCAGGTATTAGAAATTTAAAAATTGAATCCCAATTAAATGCGAATTATAGTTTTGATAATTTCTTAGAAGGCGACTCCAACCGTTTGGCAAGATCTGCTGGAATGGCAGTGGCTAACAAACCAGGTGGCACTTCCTTTAATCCGTTATTAATTTTTGGTGGTGTTGGTTTAGGAAAAACCCATTTGGCTCATGCTATTGGTGTTGAAATTAAAGATAAATATCCTGAAAAAACGGTATTGTACATTTCTGCCGAAATTTTCACACAACAATATATTGATTCGGTTAAGAAAAATAACCGCAACGACTTTATCCATTTTTACCAACTTATTGACGTTTTAATTATTGACGACGTTCAATTCCTTTCTGGAAAATCGGGTACTCAAGATGTGTTTTTTCATATCTTCAATTACTTACATCAAAACGGAAAACAGGTTATCTTAACTTCGGACAAAGCTCCTGTTGACATGCAAGACATCGAACAACGATTGTTATCTCGTTTCAAATGGGGACTTTCGGCCGAATTGCATGCGCCTGATTACGAAACAAGAATATCTATCCTAAAAAATATTCTTTACCGAGATGGTGTTGAAATGCCTGATGAAATTATCGAATACGTAGCCCGTAACATTAAATCCAATGTTAGAGAATTAGAAGGGGCTATTATTTCTTTGATTGCACAATCTTCTTTCAATAAAAAAGAAGTTACTATCGATTTGGCAAAACATGTCGTGGAGAAATTTGTAAAAAATGTAAAACGAGAAATCTCGATTGATTATATTCAGAAAATTGTTTCTGATTATTTCCAATTAGACATTGAAGTTATGCAGTCTAAAACAAGAAAAAGACACGTAGTTCAAGCTCGGCAATTGGCCATGTTTTTTGCTAAGAAGTTTACCAAAGCTTCCCTAGCAAATATTGGCTCTCAAATTGGCGATCGTGATCACGCAACGGTTTTACATGCTTGCAAAACCGTTGATAACTTAGTGGCAACCGACAAACAATTCAAAAAGTTTGTTGAAGACATTCACAAGAAATTATCGCTGTAAAATGCCTGTTAAAATTTTGATGGTTTGCCTTGGTAACATCTGTAGATCTCCATTGGCACAAGGATTATTAGCATCCAAACTTCCTAAAAATGACTTCTTTGTCGATTCGGCGGGAACCGGAAATTGGCATGTTGGCAAACAACCCGACGAACGTTCTATCGCAGTAGCCGAGAGAAATAACTTGGATATTTCATTACAAAAAGGCCGCCTTTTTTTACCATCCGATTTAGAAACTTTCGATTATATATATGTCATGGACAACACCAATTATAATGATGTAATTGCGATGACTACTAACGAAGATCAAAAAAGCAAAGTGCAGTTGATTCTCAATGAACTTTTCCCAGGAGAAAATGTAGATGTTCCAGATCCGTATTATGGCCTACAAAATGGCTTCGATACGGTCTACAAAATGCTGGACGAAACCTGCGAAGTCATTGCGAAAAAATTACTAGCAAAAAAATCCTAAATTAATCCGATGAATACTCCAGCTCCTAAAGGGAAACTCTATTTAATTCCAACTACATTAGGAGAAAGTGATCCAACGGATGTATTACCTCAAACCGTAAAAAGAGCCATTTCTTTCATTGACGACTATATTGTTGAAAATGAAAAAACAGCTCGAAAAAGTATTAAAAGTGTGCTTCCCGAAAAAACTCAAGCTACATTAAGGCTAAGTCTTTTAAACAAGTACACCTTAACTTCCGAGCACCTAGCAATGATTCAGCCCTGTATTCAGGGTAAAAACGTTGGACTAATGAGCGAGGCAGGTTGTCCCGGAATTGCTGATCCTGGAGCCGTAATTGTAAAACTAGCACATGAAAAAGGAATTCAAGTCGTGCCTTTAGTGGGTCCTTCCTCCATTTTTCTTGCTTTGATGAGTTCCGGAATGAATGGCCAAAACTTTGCCTTTAATGGGTACTTGCCTATTGAAAAAGGAGAAAAAAAGACGGCGCTAAAAAACTTAGAAAAACTATCCCACGATAAAGATCAATCGCAACTTTTTATTGAAACACCCTATCGAAACAATAAATTGCTGGAAGATATTTTACAAGTTTTGCAACCCAATACCCATTTATGCATCGCTGCCGACATCACACTTCCAACGGAATACATCAAAACGTTGCGGGTACAAGACTGGAAAAAAACAAAAGTCGACTTGCACAACCGACCGACCATTTTCATTATTCATAAAACGTAAGCATAAAAAAACCTGTCATAAAAACAGGCTTTATTATAATTGTTTTAGAAAAGTTAGTTCACTTTAGCATCATTGTCTGCAATGATTCCACTGGTTTCATATCCTCCGAAATCTCTCATATACGTTTTCACCGAAGTACCATAATCGTCTTTGCATTTTTTGTATCCATTACTATTCAAAAATCGCTTTACCGAACCAGCACCACCTAAATGAGCTGCCGCTAAAATTCCTGATTCTGTAACTTTTACACCGGAAACAATTTTTCCGGAGAAATACAAAATTTCGTCCCGCAATTCCCATTTGTTTTTGGAAAGCAAGGCAACGAAAGCTTTTTCTTGTAATTTGGGATTGTTCAAAAACGCTACACTATCTTTAATACCAATGGTTTTTAAAGTTTGAAAACCAAATTGGTATTTCCCCATATAGCCCAGAGAATTGATTTTTTGATAACTCCCTTGCGATTCTTTGAAAGCAAGCGCTTCTTTGAATCCTATGAAAAATTTTCCAGTAAAAGGAACGCTAAGATTGGCGTAATCTTCTTTTTCTTCGGAAGGAAATAAGTAAGCTATTTCCTTTTGATTATTCGACTGAAACCAGTTGTGATTTTCCACAGCAAAAGGTTTAAATCCGGAGCTTAAATAAGCGATGCTACATACTAAACTTAGGTAAAAAGACCATTTTTTAATCATACATTGTTTTTCTTCTCAACCTGTCACTTCGAGAAATTTCTGCGGCGCAAATGTACAATAATAAATAGAAAACTGAATATCAAACAGTTAAAGTTTTTCTAAAAGTAGAGATAGTAGAATTTCATAGTCCCGCGACTGTTGATTTCAAACGTTGGCGCTGGAATTTTGATCGAATTAAAAATATAAAAAACACTCTTTAAAAGATGGGATTTGGTTTGAATTTTAGTCAAATCTGCATCAAAACTGAAATAAAATTGTCTTAATCTTTCTGATTCTGGAAGAAAAATAGGGTTGGTAAACGCATCCTTTCCGGTAACCATTCCTTCGGCTCCGTATCCAAAGGCTACATTTAACCATTTCGGTATTTTAGTTTGTTTGAAAAAAGAATGCACGTTGACAGAAAGCCAATAGGTTTGCCCATTGTAATCCTTCAAAATTTGTTCGTTTAAAGTGCTTCCTAATACTTCTGGTCTTGCTGAAGCATACGGGGTTGAATGAAAGGAAAATTTAGGTGTTATTCGTTGTTCTTTCCAAAGCAATTCTTGAGAAACAAACAAAGCGGTCCCGGATGCATTGGCTGCCACATCACCTAAAGAGGCGCCCCATTTTGAGGAATAGCCATCCATGACCTCAACAGCTGAGAGAAAAACAAATCCAAGTGAGGCGCCATAAATCAATTGATTTTTTCTGCTCACACCACTCCATTGCAAGGCGTTCTTTCCGAAATTACCCAATTGGTAGGAAGAATAAACATGCCCTGCTTTGTCCATTTGCAACCATTCAGCATTATCGTTGATGGTATGAAAATTAGAACGCGGATAATCAGCATACCAGAATTGATTCAAACCAACCAATACAATAGCTGATAGTGCTGCTTCTGAAACTAGCACTTCATTTCGCCGACAACGATCTAAACTATCTGCCGGTTTCAAAAACTGCGCTAAACCGCTTTGTCCTTGAACCGTAATCCAACAACTTAAAAGAGACAAAAATAAAGGGGTCTTGTATTTCAAAATTTACCTTTTAATCCCTTGACTAGATATCCACGCTACATATTTTTGACGATTTGCTTCATGCTGCGCTGGCGTTACAGCAAATTCATGGTATCCAAAATTAGTCACACTAGCGCAAAAATAAATGTAGTCGTGTTTTTGTGGATTCAAAACCGCATCTAAAGCCGTTATATCAGGCATCGCAATCGGTCCAGGTGGTAATCCTTGATTCCTATAGGTATTGTATGGCGAATTGGTCACCAAGTCTTTATTCAAAACTCTTTTGATGACTTGATTAAAATCATTCGATTGCAATTTGACCGCATAAATCACCGTAGGATCGGC
>CALPUN020000063.1 GCA_943326765.2 Bifidobacterium breve
CGAAATTGAATTGGAAGAATACACTAAGAAAATTCAAATCGAAGGAAGGGTTTTGGGTGATATTTCTATAAATCACGTAATTCCAACGGCCATCCGCTACCAAAATACGTTGATTGAAAACGTCAAAGGATTGAAAGAAATTTTCGGTTCCGATTTTGAGAAAATTGCCAAAGAACAAATAAATATCATCAAAGCGATTTCCGGACATATCGAAGGCATTAATTCGAAAGTGGATGAAATGACCGAAGCTAGAAAGAACGCCAATGCACTTACTGACGCTCAAAAAATGGCCGATGTCTATTGCGAAAAAGTAAAACCTTACTTCGAAGTAATTCGCGATCATTGTGATAAATTAGAGTTATTGGTAGACGATGAGATTTGGACATTAACCAAATACAGAGAATTGTTGTTTACAAAATAAAAGTTTCTAAACTATAATGAAAACACCTGATAGGATTCGGATTCTTATCAGGTGTTTTTTATAAAATTTTTTCCGTAACTTTCGGTACCTAAAAAAACATGGAAATGAGATTTTTCACGGTGCTGCTTTTTGTAGTTGTTTTCCCTTCATTCGTTGTGGCTCAAGAACAATTCTCTGTTTATTTTGACAGCAATCAATTCGAGTTAACTCCCATAGAATTACAGAAACTCAACCAATGGATTACCAATAATGCTTCCATTAAAGTAGTTGGAATTCATGGTTTTTGCGACGAAGACGGCAGTAGTGGTTTCAACGATACCTTAGCCAAAAAGCGAATTAGTTTTGTATACAATCAAATCAAAGACCAGCTAAAAATACGCGAAGATTTCAAAACGCGAAGCTTTGGCGAACTCCACCAACTCTCCAAAATCAAAGCAGAGAATCGAAAAGTTACCCTGTTTTACCTCCAAGCAAAAGATTTGGCTAGAGAAAATGAACTATTAGGAATACCCGAAGCGGCACCGCTGGTCTCCAAACTCGAAATCGTCTATCCCGAAAAACTAGCGTTCCAAAACCCGGATGGCACCAGCACCGAATACCAACTGGATCGTACCTTTATGAAAAAAATATCCACGGCTACGGTGGGCGAAAAACTCAAAATCGAGAATCTGAATTTTAAAATTAACACCTATATTGTCAATCCAGAGTCGAAAGGCAAGATGTACGAATTGCTTTTGGTACTTCAAAAAAATCCACTATTAAAGGTAGAAATTCAAGGGCATTTGTGCTGCATGCCAATAGATCGTTTGGATTTGTCTACCCAACGTGCCAAAGCCATTAATAATTTTTTGGTAGCTAACGGAATTGATGAAAGTCGCTTAACCTTTAAAGGTTTTGGAAGTACACATCCCATATACCCGCTTCCAGAAAAAGACGAAGCACAACGCACTGCCAACCGAAGAGTGGAAATCATGATTGTCGCCAATTAACACACTGCTTATGAAACGAATGTTAGCCTTTTGGATGGTTTTTTTTATAACGCTTAGCCTTTCAGCTCAGGACAAGATTACCGTTTTTTTTGACTTCAACAAGCACGATATCAATGAGGTTGCTAACGAGAAACTGGTGGTGTGGATGTCTGAAAACCCTTCGGTTGAAGTGACCAAAATTTACGGTTTCTGTGACTGGAAAGGCACCAATATCTACAACGATTCCCTTTCAATAAAGCGGGTCACTACCGTTTTTAATTTTTTAAAAAAGAACCAGATTAAAGTCAAAGAAGGGTATGAAGTTAAAGGCTTTGGAGAAGATTTTGAACAGTCCAAAATACAATCCGAAAACCGAAAAGTACTCATCGTTTTTGAGCCTAAAAAAGAAGCACCGCCTGTTGTCGTAAACTTAAAGGATGATACCCTTCCGATTGCTGAAAAATTCAAAGCTGCAAAAGTAGGGGATAAGATTAAACTCAAAAACTTGTATTTCTTCAACATGACGCCGCGCATTTTGCCTACCTCTAAACCGGCATTGATTGATTTGTTGTGCGTGCTACAAGACAATCCCAAACTCAAAATAGAAATTCAAGGACACATTTGCTGTCAAAAAGTATATGACATCAATGAACTATCAGTGATGCGTGCTCGCGCCGTTTACAACTTTTTAGTCTCCCAAAGAATCAACCGGAAACGACTTTCCTATAAAGGATTCGGAACCAGCAACCCAATTCATCCCATTCCAGAAAAAAATAAAGAAGAAGAAGAAGAAAACCGACGTGTGGAAATTATGATTACCGAAAATTAACTCGGTTTTCCTAAGAATTCATAACCTTCTCTTCATCCAATTTTCTAAAAATCTAAGTATCTTTACGCACAACTACAACTAACAACACCATGAGTTCAGAGACTTCTAAACGCTACGCCCAACGCGGTGTTTCGGCTTCTAAAGAAGAGGTTCATCAAGCCATTAAAAACATTGATAAAGGTTTGTTCCCCAAAGCTTTTTGTAAAATAGTCCCTGATTATTTAACCAATGACCCCAACTATTGCCTCATCATGCACGCCGATGGAGCCGGCACCAAATCATCCTTAGCGTATTTGTATTGGAAGGAAACAGGCGACCTTTCTGTTTGGAAAGGCATCGCCCAAGACGCCCTCATTATGAATATCGACGACCTTTTGTGTGTGGGTGCTACTGATAATATTCTCCTTTCTTCTACCATCGGAAGGAACAAAAATAAAATACCAGGCGAAGTCATAGCGGCCATTATTGAAGGAACAGAAACCTTGATCGCCGAACTGAAAAAGCACGGCGTTACGATTCATTCCACCGGCGGCGAAACCGCAGACGTAGGCGATTTAGTGCGAACCATCATCGTTGATTCAACCGTAACGGCCCGAATGAAACGCGCTGATGTGATTGACAATGCAAATATCATAGCTGGCGATGTGATTGTAGGAATGGCTTCATTTGGTCAAGCGAATTACGAAACCCAATACAATGGGGGCATGGGAAGCAACGGCTTGACCTCGGCTCGCCATGATGTATTTAGTAAGTATTTGGCAGAAAAATATCCTGAGAGTTTCGACTCAGAAGTGCCCAATGAACTAGTCTATTCTGGTCAAATCCAACTAACCGATGCTGTTCTTAACTTACCTATCGATGCCGGTAAACTAGTGCTTTCGCCAACCCGGACTTATGCGCCCATCGTAAAAAAAATACTAGAAAAATATTCCCCCAAAACCATACATGGCATGGTGCATTGCAGCGGCGGAGGACAAACCAAAATTCTACACTTCGTCGATAACTTGCACATTCTTAAAGACAATTTATTCCCAGTACCGCCATTATTTCAGTTGATTCAGGAGCAGTCCAAAACCGATTGGAAGGAAATGTACCAAGTCTTCAATTGTGGCCATCGCCTAGAATGGTATGTGCCCGAAACGATTGCCCAAGACTTAATCGCCATTTCAGAATCGTTTGGGGTGCCAGCACAAATTATAGGCCGTGTAGCAGCGAGTGCCACTAAGAAACTAACGATAACAAGTGAATACGGAACTTTTGAATATTAATTTTTAATTTTTTTTGAAGCTATTTCCCGCTCTCCGTTGCGATTTTTTGCGCCAAACAACGGCACAAAAAGATTTCCACTACACCCGAGCGAAGCGAACTGGCGCAGCAATCGGGGCTAATGAAAACCAAGTTCCAAACGACATTCAATATGACTTCCAACTTACTGTACCAACAAGATTTAATCCTAGAAGACACGACCGTATTACTTCGGCCTCTGCAAGTCTCCGATTATGCGTATTTACTCGGATTTTCGCTAAACGAGCCCGAAATTTGGAAGCATTCTTTGGTCCGTGCCGATAGTGCTGATAACTTAGCCAACTATCTTCAAATCGCCATGAAAGGAAAGCTACACCAAACCGAATTTCCGTTTATAGTATTCGACAAGAGAACCAAACAGTACGCAGGAAGTACAAGGTATTACGACATCAATATGGAGTTCAAAACGCTCCAAATAGGATATACTTGGTATGGGAAAAACTTTCAAGGTACCCGACTTAACAAACACTGCAAATACCTTTTGCTGTGTTATGCTTTTGAAGTGCTCCAAATGGAACGGGTAGAGTTTCGTGCCGACAATAGTAACGAAAGAAGTAAAGCCGCCATGCTCAGCATCGGTTGCACAATAGAGGGCGTTTTGCGGAGTAATATGCCCACTTTTGGTAGTGAAGTACGACGCGATACCGTGGTGTTGAGCATCCTAAAAAACGAATGGTTTGGAACTATAAAAAACAAATTAAAATCAAAAATAGAGTACTAATAATCGTAAATCCTTAACTATGAAACTAAACCCAAAATTCGGAATCGATAAATTGCTTTTCGGAATGAAAGCAAGCGACGTCAGTGCTCTATATGGTCAACCCGACAAAGAGTTTGAAGACGAGGATCAAAACACCATTCATTTGTATAACGAACAGCAATGGCGATTAACCTTTTATCAAGACGAAGATTTCCGTTTGGGATATATCATAACGTCTAATCCGATTCTTACGGTATTCGATAAAATAGTAATCGGAAGAACTCCTGAAGAAGTTAAAAATGAATTGTTTAATCAAAAAATCACTTCTTGGGAAATGGAAGATTTTGACTTAGCAGAAAACCATTTCAACGAAGACCATTGGCTAATTTTACAATCCGAATTTAATAGGATCACTAAAGTAGAAATTGGTGCTATCATCAATAACAACGACGACTTTGATTGGAAGTTTGGTAAAAAATAGAACAAAAAAAAGGGATTTACACTACTGTAAATCCCTTTTTTTTAAGCGATAGCAATTATTTTTTAGGTGTGTCTGTTGGAGTAGCCGTCACAGGAGCATTAGGTAATGCTTCGAACAATTCTACTTCAAAAATAATATTCGCGTTTGGTGGAATTACACCGCCAGCGCCACGTTCGCCATATCCTAATTTTGATGGAATAAAAATCACCGCTTTATCTCCGAAAGAAAGGTTACCAATTCCTTCTAAGAATCCTGGAATCAAACCGTCTTTTTTACCGGCTTGAAAAGGAAAAGGATTATATCCATTTTGAGTTGCTCTATTAGCGTCGTATTTGCCATAAGCTTTCGCCACTTCTTCATAGCTGCTGTCAAACAAGCTCCCATCTTCTAAATAACCGGCATAGTGAATGTAGAAAGTAGAACCATCGGCTGGTTTTTTACCGGTACCTTGTTTGATCACTTTATAAGCCAAACCAGTATCCGATTTTGTAGTTGTAGCTTTGATACCGTCTAAGTATTTTACTTTGTCGGCTTTTACCGGAGCGTATTTTTCGTCGTAAATTCGTTTTGCTTCCGCCGCTTCCGCCGCTTGTTTAGCGCGCGCTTCTTCTTGTGTTGCCGCTAGCTTTTTATCGTCTTCTCCTTTGTTACCATAGTAATCGGTGAATACTTTTACCGCATCAAATTTCTTTGCTTCAGCACCTTTTCTAACAATAGTTACTTTGTTTATTAAGTCGTCTTGAGCGACAGCGTTTACAACATCTTGCCCAGAAACTACATATCCAAAAATTGTGTGTTTCCCGTTCAACCAAGGCGTGTCTTTGTGCGTGATGAAAAACTGGCTACTATTCGTTGCTGGACCAGAATTGGCCATAGCCAAAATACCCGCTTTGTCAAATTTAAACTCCGGAACTATTTCATCTTTGAAACTATACCCGCAACCACCCGAACCATTTCCGGCAGGATCGCCACCTTGAATCATAAAGTCTTTGATTACACGGTGGAATTTGAGACCGTCATAGAATGGTTTTCCTTTTAATTTTTCGTCAGTGAGGAAGGTGTTTTTTCCTTCAGCTAATGACACAAAATTCGCAACAGTGATTGGCGTTTTCTGGTATTCTAAACGCACTACAATTTTTCCTTTTGCCGTTTCAAATTCGGCATAAATTCCGTCGTCCTGTCCTTGAGTTCTTGCTTTTGATACAGTAGCACTGGTTGGTTTTTTACTCACAACTGGTTTCTTAGCCTTTTGGCCATAGATATTCATCATTCCTAAAAACAATAATACGATAACTTTAATTTTCATTTTATTAGATTAAAAAATTCCTTACTTATTTCGCTTATGCAGGGATTTTCAGGTTTATTCCCTTAGGTATTACTAGTTATTTGTGGGCGCCTCTAAAAGCTCTACTTCGAAAATAATATTGGCGTTTGGTGGAATCACACCGCCCGCACCTTGGGCCCCGTAGCCTAATTGCGACGGAATAAACAGTACGGCTTTATCTCCAAAAGAGAGTTTTTCCAAACCTTCTATGAAACCCGGAATCATGCCATCTTTACGACCTGCTTCAAAAGGAATTGGAAGGTATTGATGAGCATCGGCTCTGCTTTGGTCTAATTTACCGAAGGCTTTGGCTACCGATTCGACACTACTGTCGAACAATTCTCCGTTTTCTAAAAATCCAGAATAATGAATGTAGAGCGAGGTTCCACTAGCTGGCTTCTTTCCTTTTCCTTTGCTAATGATTTTGTACCATAATCCAGATCCTGATTTCGTTGCCGTTTTTTTAACGCCTTCAAAGTAAGCCACTTTTTGATCTTTTACCACTTTGTATTTGGCGTCATAAAGTTTCTTAATTTCAGCATCTAGGAGTGCTTGTTTCTTTTGATTTTCGGCCTCATGACTAAAAAAATCAGTAAAGATTTTAATCGCATCGAATTTTTTTGCGTCAGCCCCTTTTTGGATAATTGTGATTTTAAGGATCGCGTCGTTTTGCTCAATAGTATTTACGATGTCCATCCCATTTTCAACAACATGTCCGAAAATAGTGTGTTTCCCATCCAACCAAGGAGTAGCAACATGTGTGATAAAAAACTGACTGCTATTGGTTCCTGGACCCGAATTCGCCATCGCTAAAACACCACCAGCATCAAAACTCAGGTCGGTAAATTCATCCTTAAATTTGTATCCGGTATCACCAGAACCATCTCCAAGTGGATCGCCTCCTTGAATCATAAATTGGGGAATAACACGGTGAAATTTTAGACCGTCATAAAAAGGTTTCCCTTTATATTGTTCGCTAACGAAAGTGTTTTTTCCTTCGGCTAAGCTTACAAAATTAGCTACGGTGATGGGTGCTTTTTCGTAATCTAAGGCTACAACTATTTTTCCTTTGTTGGTTTCAATTTCGGCATACAAACCGTCAGGTAAGGAACCGTGCTCTTCTTTACAAGCCGTCAAGGAGAGGGCTGCGAATACTAGTAAAAAAAACGTTTGCTTCATGGTGTTAAAGAGAATTACTCAGTTATGGTTTTATTTTCGGGACTAAAATCGGTTAACGTAACGGTACAAATTAATGGTTGGTTGTGGCCAATACGTCGGTTATCACCGTGATAGCCATAGCCCATATGGGAAGGAAAAAGGAAAGTTACGATTTCGTTTCTGCGCATCAG
Source organism: Bifidobacterium breve (assembly GCA_943326765.2). Classification (GTDB taxonomy): domain Bacteria; phylum Bacteroidota; class Bacteroidia; order Flavobacteriales; family Flavobacteriaceae; genus Flavobacterium. The sequence goes on from CALPUN020000063.1 coordinate 7,378, forward strand.
CTTGATTCCGTGTCGCAACCCCATTATAATTTTTTGTTCTTTATCCACGTGGTATTCTTGCGGCCGGAGTTCTAATTCCGAGTAAATCACATTGCCATTTAAATCTTTGATTTCATAGTTAAAATGAGCTACATCGCCTTTCTTCGGACGCAAAGTATCTAATGTATTTCTTTTGTCATATCGATACCAGTATCCTTTATTGGAGGCTAAATATTTGTTAGCAGGGTCATTTTTTATAATGGAATCGATTTTAGATTCCTCGCCAGAAATGAGTTTTTTATTGCGCTCCACAGATTCTTTAAGAAATGTACCTGATGATTGAGAGATGGGTCTTCGAGCGGGCTGTTTGGAACAACACGAAAGTAACAAAGCTCCTAACACTACTGCTGCCAATTGTTTATGGAAATTTTGCATGGGGCTAGATTTTAATTTCAGTGATTAGGCGTTCAAATTTTAGAACGGTTTCTTTTAACGACAAGTTCGATTTTCCGCCGGCAGCATTGATGTGACCGCCACCATTGAAATGTTCTCTTGCCAATTGATTTACATCAAATGCTCCATGAGAACGCAAGGAAATTTTGATAATATTTTCGTCTTTATGTTCGATAAAAATTGCGGCAAGATGAATTCCTTTAATGGTTAAGCCATAATTAACAATGCCTTCGGTATCACCTTTGACAAAATGAAACTCGTCTAATTCTTTTTGAGATAGCGCGATGTAGGCCGTTTTGAACTCTGGAAAAACCTTCATATTTTGAAGGGCTCTACCCAATAACTGCAAACTGTGATACGAATTGTTATCAAATAGCAGCGTTGGAATTTGGGTATTTTCTACGCCCAAATCAATTAATTCTGCTATGATTCTATGGGTAGTTCCTGTTGTTTTCGGAAAGCGAAACGATCCAGAATCTGTTAATATACCAGTGTAGATACAGGTAGCTATAGTTTTGTTAATCAGATCTTTTTTTCCTAATTCGGAAATAAAATTATAAATCATTTCACAAGTCGAACCAAAAGCCGTATCCGAATAGGTTACGAACGCAAAATCGCCTGGGCTTTGATGGTGGTCAATCATGACGAAAGGAGCTTTCAAAAGTTTTAATACATTTTCCATTTCACCGGTTCGGTGTAGTGCATTAAAATCTAAAGCAAAAAGAAGTTCGGCTTCTTGAAGTATTTGTGTGGTTTTGGCCCTTTCATTTTCATAAATCAGTACTTTTTCTGAACCGGGCATCCAGGCTAAGAATTCAGGGAATTCATTGGGTGCAATAACAACAGCTTCATGATTCAAAAGGGTTAGAAAATGATACAGCGCTAACGTAGAACCCATAGCATCTCCATCGGGGCTTCGGTGAGGGATAATCGCTATTTTCTTGGGCGTGGAAAGTAACTTTTCGAGCGCTTGAATATCTTCTTTTTTCATAGAGTGCGAAGTTACATTTTTTTCACAAAAAAGAAACAATTTAACAACTTGTTACCATTTTATTTGATGAGGGTTAGTCCAAGCCAAACCGCTACTAATCCGAGAATAATACTAGCGCCAATGTAGAGAAATGCCAAACCACTTTGTTGGCTTTGGAGTAGGGAAATATTTTCGTATCCAAAAGTAGAAAAAGTGGTGTATCCGCCACAAAAACCGGTAATCAATAACCACTTCAACCCGGAATGGGTTAACTGATTTTTTTCTAACCAACCAATTAATAATCCGATTAGCAAACAGCCGATTACGTTAGTAATCAATGTAGCTAAAGGGAAAACAGAAGAATAATATTTCTGAACTAGTACAGCCGTCAAATAGCGCAATACGCTCCCAAGAGCACCTCCAATCGCAATCAAAAATACGTTTCGTAGCATCATTTGGTAGTTGCGATTACAAAATTTAATTTCAATTTGACACCCATTTGCATCAAATCGACTAAGTCTTGTACTTTGTTATCTGCAGGAACTCGAACCACAACGATTTTGTCGTCCTTCAAAGTAGTTTTGTTGAAGAGGGTTTGTTCCAATTGGTCAAATGAAACCAATTCTTTGTCGATATAATACAGTTTGTCTTCCGTAACCGATAACGTCACATGGTCCTTGTTAGTAGTTTCGTTGGATTTGGCTTTGGGCAACGTCAATTTAATAACGTTGGGATTGGCCAAAGTGGAGATAATTAAGAAAAACAAAAACAAAAAGAACATGATGTCGCTCAAGGACGACGTTGGAATTTCTGCGTGAAAACGTTTGTTTCTTTTAATTGCCATTTTGTGGTTCTTGAATTACATGGATAATTTCTAACGTTTGTTTTTGAACTTTCAAAGTAAAGCTATCGATCATCATATTAAACAAATGGTAGGCGGAGTATGCGACAACACCCACGACTAAACCGGCACCACTACTAATCATCTTTTCATATAATCCTCCAGAAATGGTTTGAATGTTCAAGTTTCCGGTATTGGAAATGGTGTGGAAAATTTTGATAACCCCTGAAATCGTTCCAATAAATCCAAGAATAGGGGCAATACCAGAAATTAACCCTAAGTAGTTTAGTCCTTTTTCCATTTGTGCAATTTCGATATTGGCTGTTTTTTCCATCATCGATTCGATTTCACCAATAGGTCTGCCGATAATAGCCACACCACTTCTTAAAATATTTCCAGAGGCAGTATTTTCGCGACTGCAAAGCATCACGGCATTTTCTAATTTTCCGGTCTTCAATTGCATTTTAATATCATTCACCAAATTAGCGTCTTGTTTGGTGGCTTTATGAATCGATAAATACCTTTCTATAATCACGTAAATGCAGAAAAATAGCAAGACGATTAGCGGATAAATCATAATTCCGCCTTTAAGCATAAAATCTAAATACGAGATGTTTTCGGTAACACTTACATCGGTAGTTGCTGCAGTACTGACTGCATTTGCAAGGGAATCGGTTACGGGATTTGTTTGTAAAAGAAAATTGAAAAGAGCCATAGAAGGTTTCGTTATTTAGTATGTTTACAAAAGTGCGTAAATTTTTAAAAAGCTTTTCTGAAATGATTTTTTTTTATGAACAGTCTTTTTACTATAATGTGGATAACGAAACATTTTTGAAATAAGTATTTGATTTAAGATAATTTTGATTGTTCTTTTGGCATTCTTTACTTTGGATTTAGGATTTCATTAGTATACTTTCTATGCGCTATCACGACATTAGAAAAAACATAGGTTAAAACCTGAGATCCAAAACCTAAAAATGGAAATCTGAAACGCCTTGAAAAAACTAAAATATTTTCTAGAATCCACTTTTTATATTCCTCAAGAATAGTACTTTTGCACATGCCACACAACGTACTTATTTTAGATTTCGGATCGCAATACACACAACTTATTGCCCGAAGAGTTCGCGAATTGAATATTTTTTGCGAAATTTTTCCTTACAATCATTTTCCGGAAGATTTGTCGTCTTTCAAAGCGGTCATTCTTTCGGGTAGCCCTTTTTCGGTAAGAGGCGATGATGCTCCCCATCCTGATTTGTCGCAAATTCGAGGGAAATTACCCTTATTGGCCGTTTGTTACGGAGCTCAATATTTAGCGCATTTTAGCGGAGGTGAAGTGGCTCCTTCCAATACCAGAGAATACGGACGCGCCAATCTTTCGTACATCAAATCGGAAGAGCTTTTCTTTGAAGGCGTCGATTTGCATTCGCAAGTGTGGATGTCACACAGTGATACGATCAAGACTTTACCTCAAAACGGACTCAAGTTGGCCAGCACGCATGATGTAGAAAATGCAGCTTATAAGATTGAAGGTGAAACTACTTATGCGATTCAATTTCATCCTGAAGTTTATCATTCTACCGATGGAAAACAGATGTTGGAAAACTTTTTAGTCAAAATTGCGCACGTTCCGCAAAATTTCACTCCCAATGCTTTTGTGGAAGAAATGATTAGTGAATTGAAAGAGAAAATCCAAGATGATAAAGTAGTTTTAGGATTGTCTGGCGGGGTCGATTCGACCGTGGCGGCCGTGTTGTTGCACCAAGCCATTGGGAAGAATCTCTACTGCATTTTTGTCAACAATGGATTATTGCGGAAAAATGAATATGAAAATGTATTGGAGCAATACCATGGCATGGGCTTGAATGTGACAGGTGTCGACGCCTCGAAACGGTTCTTAGACGAATTGGAAGGCATAAGCGATCCCGAAACCAAACGAAAAATTATTGGCCGGGTTTTTATAGAAGTTTTTGATGACGAATCACACCGAATTGAAGATGTAAAATGGTTGGCGCAAGGAACGATTTATCCCGATGTAATCGAATCGGTTTCGGTAAAAGGACCTTCAGCCACTATTAAATCACATCATAATGTTGGGGGATTGCCAGACTATATGAAGTTGCAAATTGTAGAGCCTTTACGGATGTTGTTTAAAGATGAAGTGCGACGCGTAGGGGCAACACTAGGAATTGACACCGCTTTATTAGGGAGACATCCATTTCCAGGACCCGGATTATCGATTCGAATTTTAGGTGCATTAACTTCAGAAAAAGTTTGTATCTTGCAAGAGGTTGATGCGATATTCATCGACGGATTAAAATCGTGGGGCTTGTATGACAAAGTTTGGCAAGCCGGAGCTATTTTACTTCCGGTTAATAGTGTAGGTGTTATGGGCGATGAGCGTACTTATGAAAAAGTAGTAGCGCTTCGAGCAGTAGAATCTACTGATGGGATGACCGCCGATTGGGTGCATTTACCGTATGACTTTTTAATGAAAGTCTCAAATGATATTATAAATAAAGTCAAAGGGGTGAATCGAGTGGTGTATGATATTAGCTCTAAACCTCCTGCAACCATTGAATGGGAATAATTATGAAAAAAATCCTGCTACTTTTTTTCGTATTTTTTGTATTATGGAAAGGTTTTGGTCAAAACAAAAAGAATGACCAAGACGTTGACATTTACAATCATGAAGTACAATTAGGAGAATCTGTCCGAATGATCTCAAAAAAGTATTTAGTCGATCCATCCGAAATATACAAATTAAACAAATTTGCGGTTGATGGAATCAGCCAAGGCATGATTTTAAAAGTGCCAGTTCCAAAAAAAAATGGTGCTGTAGTTTCTGAAACACCTTCCTCTACAAATCAAACGAGTACAATAGATACAAAAGGGGTTAAAAGTCCGCCAATCAATGAACCTATAAAGGATATCAAGAAGATCGTAATTACAGAACTAAAAACAGAAGTCAATCACAAAATCGAGCCCAAAGAAACTTTGTTCAGTTTAGCCAAGCAATACAATGTTAATGTGGACGATATCAAAGCGAACAACAAAGAACTTTTAAAAAATGGCTTGCAGGTGGGGCAAATCATTGTAATTCCGACCGAGAAATCGGTTGATATTAAACAATCTACTAGACTAACAGACGATGCACCTAAAACAATAGCTACTCCAAAAAAAGTATCCGCAGCGAAAGAAGCTCTATCAATCCCCACAGAAAATAAAACTATCAAACATAAGGTGCAACCGAAAGAAACAATATTCAGTTTGTCTAAAAAATACAATGTTTCTATAGAAGAGATCAAACAGCAAAATGAAACCCTATTAAAAAACGGGTTACAAATCGGTCAAATTTTGACCATAACAACAAAATAATTTAATACATTTCCTCTTGATTAAGCACAATCCAAAAATCTCAAAAAGTATTCTTATGAATCGATTTTTTATTTTACTTACATTTCTTTTGTTCTATTCAAATGTTCTGATTGCTCAAGATAAAAATTACACCAAACACACGGTTTTAAAAGGGGAAAATATAACACAAATTGCTATAAAATACAAAGTCACACCTTATGACATCTACAAATTAAATCCAGATTCACAAAGCGGAATTAAAGAAAATGATGTGATTTTAATTCCAATTGCAAACACAATAACAGCAACGGTTGCCCCAGTTGTCCCAGCTTCAAAAACAGCATCGAACCGAACGCATATCGTCAAGCCCAAAGAAACATTATATAGTATTTCTAGAGATTATAATGTCAATGTAGACGATTTGAAAAACTTAAATGGTGCAACATTAGCTAATGGACTTAAAATCGGGCAAACCATTAAAATTTCAGAGGTAAATGGCGCTTCAACACCTGTAAAA
>CALPUN020000064.1 GCA_943326765.2 Bifidobacterium breve
GCTCCTAAGAAAGCGAATGGCTTCTAGAAATAAAATCCGAATGAACCTTTTACCGTAAATTTATTAGCCTCTGGTGCGTTTAGATAATTGCCACGCCAAGAGAAATCGATTCGGAATACTTTAAAAATATTGCCAATTCCGGCGCTATATTCCCAATAGGCTTTTTCAGGTGCTTTGTACACCAATCCTGATGCATTGATGGCTTTGTTTTGATCGGAAACGGTTCCGTAAACGGCGCGTACTCCCACTATTTCCCTCCAATTTAACTTTCTTAAGAACGGCACTCGGGCGAAAATTTTACCTTGAAAGTTGTGATTCCACTGCATCGTTGCGTATTCGTCGGTGACAAATTCGTAGAAATTCAAGTTATTAAAAGTGTTTTCTATGGAGAAATAGGTTTGGTTTCCAGGGACGATACTCAGCAATCCGAGCGGAACTTTTCCGAAGGTTTTCCCTAGTTCTACAATGAAATTTGATCTTCCGATAGCCCCAATAATAAAGGGTTGCTTATAGTATAATTGGATTTTTTCGTATTGAAAATCGCTATTGAAGGCGCCTTTGAATCCGTGACTGTAATTGATAAAGAAACGGCTAAACGGATTGTCAACATCACTGCGTTCTACACCGTACCCGATGGTTTTGCGTTTGGGGGTATATTCTACTTGGAAGTTGGCTTCCGATTGTTTGACGTCGCTTTTGGTGCTAGTTTTAGCGGCATCTACATAATAGTCTAGGCTAAAGGTAGGTGAGGCCGAAACCAAGGTTCGGTAGGAAAATCCCGTTTGAAACGTAAGGTTTTTTATGGGTTCCATCTCGACAGCTACATTAGAAAGATTAATGTTGGTCAATTTTCCATTGCTTCCTGTGGTGAACAACGACGACGAAGCGAAACTTCTCCCTAGAACGTCGCTGGTTGAAGTGAGACTGGCTCCAATTTGCTCTACGTCTCTTCGGTTTCCTGCGGAAATGATGATTCGATTTTTCTTGTCGACCATCCATTTTCCAGAGAGACCGTATTTGAATTTGTTGTCTTTGAATCCATAAGCGGTGTAGCCTTGCAAACGCCAAGGGTCATTAGGCCCAAAATACGTTCTGCCTCCGGTTCGCAAGCGAATTCCCTCGACTTCGTTATAACCTACCGAAGAAAAAATGGGCCCGTAATCTAGATGACCTATCGGAATAAAGCCACTTCCGAGAATGGAAACCAAGTTGTATAGTTGTTGGAACTTTTTGACGGTTTTTAAAGTATCCAGCATTTTGTAGACACCCAATTCGTCTTTGGTGAGTTTCTCAAAACGATTTTCATTCCAATAATCCTTAGAACGGGCATAGACTTCATTGTCTATATAATTGACTTCATCTTTATAAAACGCTTTGGGTTTTGGTTTGTTGAATTCGTGGTTTCGGAAATAGGTGGTTCTTTTTCCGTAAACTCCTTTAGACTTTTCCTTTTTATTGAGCGCGAAATCCGACATCATGTAATCTTTGGTCAAGAGAAATACGGAATCGTTCATGACTTCAAATTCTTGTTCGATATAAATGTCTTTTACCCAGTTGATATTAGCGCTTTTCGTGGCTGCCATATTGATGGATTTGATGGCCCAAGTAGAATCGTTGACCCAAAAATCGCCTTTGAAAGTGAGCTCGTTTTTACGTCGTGGATAAAACACAATATTGTAGCACCATTTTTTATCAATGTACGCGCTATCGGTAAGTATGTAGTTGTAGACATCGATTCCGGTTCTGGACAACGGACTGGTGAAGCTTTTATCGAAGAAGGTGATGTAATTGTTGTAAATATTGTAATCGGCATACAAGTCTTTGATGAAGGCGATGAGTTGCTGATTGGAGTCGAAACCTGAATTTTTATTCGCTTTTAGAATTTCTTTGACTTTCTTTTGAACGTTGTCGCCATAGACATCCGATAGTGCTTCGTTGATAAAAATAGGCAAATAGGTTTTTCCGGTAATTCTGGAGGTATCGACTTGTTTGAAGATAAATTCCATGCCTTTGAAAATTTTATTTTTCATAAAAACACTATCGATGGTGTTCATATCAAATTCTACTTTCTCGTATTTTTCCATTTGATATTGTTGGAACATGTTCAGACCATTCTTCCTTTTTCTAGCCCAAATCTTTCTAAGAATATCCAGTGCCGGATTGTTCTTTTTGGAAGTTTTTCCACTGTAAACGACCACTTCTTTTAGCTTTTCGCCATCACTGAGTGTTACTTTGAAATTGTAATTTACGGCTTTAGGTAATGGCACTTCTTTGGTTTCGAATCCAACGAAAGAAACTAGTAACGCGGTATAGGTATTTGCCGATTCAATATAAAACCGACCGTCTTCGTTGGTCACGGTTCCTTGATTGGAATTTTTAAAGACCACATTGGCATAAGGAATAGGTTGGTTTGAATTGTCTACAACAATTCCACTCACTTTGGTTTGCCCCAATACTACATGAGATAGCACAATGACTAACACTAAATAAAGATTCTTTTTCATAAGCTAAAAAACTTCACCAAAAAGCTCTGGTGAAGTTTCAAATATAATTCAATTAATTGATAGTTGACAATGGAAAATTGTTAATTTAAAGAGCCTAAATTTGTCATTATTCACAACAGGAATCGTATCGAAGGAGAATTCTTTAGCCTTGATTAAAGCAGCATCCTTTGTGAGTAACGAACAAAGATTTAGCGAACAGCTCCTAAAAAAAATTGATAATTGACAATTGATTATTAACTGCTCTTGTACATTACTTTTTTAACAGCTTTCACTACATCACTGGCATTTGGCAACCATTCTTTTAGCAAGGTTGGTGAATACGGTGCTGGGGTATCGGCAGTTGTAATTCTTTGAATCGGTGCATCTAAGAAATCGAAAGCCCGTTCTTGAACGATATAGGTGATTTCGGAAGCTACACTAGCAAACGGCCACGCTTCTTCTAGCACTACCAATCGGTTGGTTTTTTTTACCGAGTTTAGAATGGCATCATAATCCATAGGACGCACGGTTCTTAAGTCGATGATTTCGCAAGAGATTCCTTCTTTTGCTAATTCGTCAGCAGCAATATGAGCTTCTTTGATGATTTTTCCGAACGATACGATGGTGACATCCGTTCCTGCTCTTTTGATATCAGCCACGCCTAGAGGAATCGTGTATTCGCCTTCGGGTACTTCCCCTTTATCGCCATACATTTGTTCGGATTCCATAAAGATTACGGGATCATTGTCGCGAATTGCAGCTTTCAACAATCCTTTAGCATCGTATACGGTTGAAGGCACGACTACTTTTAGTCCGGGTGTATTGGCGAACCAATTTTCGAAAGCTTGAGAGTGTGTCGCTCCTAATTGACCTGCCGATGCTGTTGGTCCACGAAAAACCATGGGCATTGGGAATTGTCCGGCAGACATTTGACGCATTTTGGCTGCGTTGTTAATAATCTGGTCGATTCCAACTAAAGAAAAGTTGAAAGTCATGTATTCTACAATCGGACGGCAGCCGTTCATAGTTGACCCTACTGCTATTCCGGCAAAACCAAGTTCAGCAATGGGCGTATCGATGACTCTTTTCGGGCCAAATTCGGCCAACATCCCTTTGGACGCTTTATAAGCTCCGTTGTATTCCGCCACTTCTTCTCCCATTAAATAGATGGATTCGTCGCGACGCATTTCTTCACTCATCGCTTCACAAATTGCTTCTCTAAATTGTATCGTTCTCATAGAATATAGTATGTCTGTAATTTTCAATGGCAAAAATAATTATTTTATGTCAGTTCTTAGCATAAAGCTATGAAAATAATTAGGAGCTACTTCCCGCTTTTCGCTCTATCTTTTTTCCCGTAAAAAACGAGAAAAAAGGATGCCGCTGCAATCGGGGCTACGAAATCGATATAATAGGGAAAATTAGTATGCACGCATACCATATAATTCAAAATAATGTTCTAATTTTGTGCTTCAATTTTATAACTCAATTCCAAAAAAATGAAAATATTAGTTTGCATCAGCCACGTTCCTGATACTACTTCCAAAATTAATTTCACCAACGGCGATGCTGAATTTGATACCAATGGCGTTCAGTTCGTGATCAATCCGAATGACGAATTTGGACTAACTAGAGCCATTTGGTTTCAAGAGCAACAAGGCGCTACCGTTACCGTGGTCAATGTTGGCGGTCCGGAAACGGAACCTACGTTACGAAAAGCCTTGGCTATTGGCGCTAATGAAGCCATTCGGGTGAATGCTGCACCAACAGACGGCTTTTTTGTTGCCAAACAATTGGCTGAAGTGATTCAAACCGGTGGGTATGATTTAGTAATTGCTGGAAAAGAATCGTTAGATTACAACGGCGGAATGGTACCAGGCATGTTAGCGGGGCTTTTAGGCTACAACTTTGTGAATTCCTGCATTGAAGTTGCTGTAGATGGCAGCAACGTAAAAGCTTCTCGAGAAATTGATGGTGGAAAAGAAATTGTTGCTACTGCGTTGCCTTTGATTATTGGTGGCCAAAAAGGATTGGTAGAAGAAAAAGATTTGCGTATTCCGAATATGCGTGGAATTATGACGGCACGAACTAAAGTGCTCACCGTTTTAGAACCTGTGGCGGCAAACTCGGAAACGAAAGCCGTAAAATTTGAAAAACCAGCCCCTAAATCGGCAGTGAAATTATTTTCGGCAGACGATTTAGACGGATTGATTAACGCGTTGCACAACGAAGCGAAAGTAATATAACATTTCCGATTTTAGATTTCAGATTTTAGATGTAAACGAATCGTGAAATCATAAATCTTCCCTCTAAAATCATAACTCATAAATCTAAACTAGTATGTCTATACTTATCTATGCAGAATCTGCAGAAGGAAAATTTAAAAAAGTAGCGTTTGAATTGGCTTCGTACGCTAAAAAAGTAGCTGCCGACTTGGGTACCACCGTTACAGCCGTGACCGTAAATACTGGTGATGTTTCGGAATTATCGAAATATGGTGTGGATAAAGTTTTAAAGGTAAACAGCGATAAACTGGCTGGATTTACAGCTAAAGCTTATGCGGATGTAATCAAACAAGCGGCACAAAAAGAGAGTGTCCAATTAGTGTTGTTGTCTTCAACTACCGATAGTTTGTATGTAGCGCCTCTAGTGGCGGTAGCCTTGAAAGCAGGATTTGCTTCTAATGTGGTGGGCTTGCCGGTGAGCACTAGTCCGTTTCAAGTGAAGCGTAATGCTTTTTCGAACAAAGCGTTTAACATTACAGAAATTAGTACTGAGGTGAAAGTCTTGAGTTTGGCTAAAAACTCGTACGGTATATTTGAAAATGCTGCTACTCTTGCAGAGGAAGATTTCAACCCTACCATCGATGATGCTGATTTTGGTGTTAAAGTACAATCGGTAGAAAAAGCGTCCGGGAAAGTTACTATTGCAGATGCCGACATAGTAGTTTCCGCGGGTCGTGGATTGAAAGGTCCTGAGAATTGGAGTATGATTGAAGAATTGGCATCGGTTTTAGGAGCAGCTACGGCTTGTTCCAAACCGGTATCTGATTTGGGTTGGAGACCTCATAGCGAGCACGTAGGACAAACGGGAAAACCGGTGGCTACAAATTTGTATATTGCTATTGGGATTTCTGGGGCTATTCAGCATATTGCCGGAATCAACTCTTCGAAAGTAAAAGTGGTGATTAATACCGATCCAGAAGCACCGTTCTTTAAGGTGGCTGATTATGGCGTGGTGGGCGATGCTTTTGAAATCGTCCCAAAATTGATCGAAAAATTTAAAGCATTTAAAGCTCAAAATACATAATTTTTTATAAATTGTGCCTATGAAAAGGCTATCTAAATTAAGTTAGTTTGGATAGCCTTTTTTTGATTATAATCCGAAAAAAAATCTTGGTACTTTGTAACATTTCGTTGTACTTTTGCAATTATGAGCTTAGTAAAATTAACTATAAAAGGAATTTCCTATAGTCAAACGCAAAATGGTGCGTATGCCTTAATCCTGAATGAAGTAGAGGGTGAGCGAAAATTGCCGATTGTTATTGGTGCTTTTGAAGCCCAATCGATTGCAATTGCTTTGGAAAAAGAAATCAAACCGCCGCGTCCTTTAACACATGATTTGTTTAAAAATTTTGCCGAACGTTTTGATATTGTTGTCAAGCAAGTGATCATTCACAAATTAGTAGATGGTGTTTTTTACTCGAGCATCATTTGCGAACGCGATAAGATTGAGGAGATTATTGACGCTAGAACATCGGATGCTATTGCTTTGGCGTTGCGCTTTTCGGCGCCTATTTTTACTTATAAGAACATCCTGGATAAAGCTGGAATTTATTTGAAAAACAACCCGTTGGAAGGCAACAAAGAAAACGACGGCTTAGACGATATTCTTTCTACTCCAGAAACTTATGGATTGGAAGAAAGCAATCAATCTGGAGAAACCTATACGAAACACAGCTTATCGGAATTGCATGAATTGTTAGACGGTGCTGTTCAAAATGAAGATTATGAAAAGGCGGCAAAAATTAGAGACGAAATTTCGAAAAGAGAAAGTTAGATTGTGAATTTCGAATAACCAAATCCATAAATCTACAAATTCAAACTATAATGAAGCAGTACCACGACTTAGTAAAACATGTTTTAGAACACGGGACTCAAAAAGGAGATCGAACCGGAACGGGCACCAAAAGTGTTTTTGGGTATCAGATGCGTTTTGATTTGAGTGCAGGATTCCCAATGGTTACCACTAAAAAATTACACTTAAAATCGATTGTTTACGAACTCCTTTGGTTCTTAAAAGGCGAGACTAATATTGGGTATCTGAACGAAAATGGCGTTAAGATTTGGAACGAATGGGCCGATGAAAATGGCAATTTGGGCCCGGTTTATGGACACCAATGGCGAAACTGGAACAGTGAAGACCTTGATCAAATTACAGAATTAATCGAAACCCTAAAACAAAACCCCAACAGTAGAAGAATGTTGATTTCGGCTTGGAACCCTTCGGTATTGCCGGACACTTCTAAATCTTTTTCGGAGAATGTGGCTAATGGAAAAGTCGCTTTACCTCCTTGTCATGCTTTCTTTCAATTTTATGTTGCGGATGGAAAATTGTCTTGTCAGTTATACCAACGTTCGGCGGATATTTTTCTGGGAGTCCCTTTCAACATTGCTTCTTATGCTTTGTTCACGATGATGATAGCACAGGTTTGCGAGTTACAGGTGGGCGAGTTCATTCACACGTTTGGTGATGCTCACATTTATAACAATCATTTTGAGCAATTGGAATTGCAATTGTCGCGGGAAACAAAACCGTTACCTAGAATGCTATTGAATCCGGAGGTGAAAAACATTTTTGATTTCACCTTTGAAGACTTTACTTTAGAAGGTTACGAACCTCATGCGCCTATTAAGGGCGCTGTGGCGGTGTAAAAAACAGGAACGTTCAAACAAATAAAAAAGCCCAAACTTTTCAGCTTGGGCTTTTATGGAGCGGAAGACGAGGCTCGAACTCGCGACAACCAGCTTGGAAGGCTGGAGCTCTACCAACTGAGCTACTTCCGCATTTTTGGTGGTGCAAATATAAATAATAACTTTATAGTTTTGCAAGTTTTTTTTAATAAAATTTGTATTTTATTTGCTCTTGGTTTTGTTTTCAGAACCAACCTTTTCAGTTTTAATTTGTTACCGACTTCAATTCTTCAAAAAAAATGTTTACGATAAAAAAAATCACCGCAGCTGCCACCTACCCAATTCGACATGCTATTTTAAGAAAAGGAGAAGCCTTAGAAAAATGCATTTATCCTGGGGATGATTCGGACCTTCACTCCCATTTTGGATTGTTTGAAGAAACGGAATTAGTAGGGGTTGTCTCTGTTTATCAAACGAAGAACCCCTTGTTTACCGACGAGAAGCAATTTCAAATTAGAGGCATGGCCGTGCTTGACAATCATCAAAAGAAAGGGTATGGCGCTGCGCTCTTACAGCATGCAGAATCTTACTTAAAAAGGGAAGCGCACTACACGATTTGGTTTAATGCCCGAATCGTTGCTATTGAATTTTACAAGAAAATGGACTTTATTCAAATTGGGGAACCCTATGAAATAGATACTATCGGGGTGCACTACACGATGTATAAAAAAGAAAATGGGGTTTCTACTTAAGAGAACAAAGCAGACTTCTCTTCTGTTTTTCTAGAAGGATGGTAAATAAACAAACACGATTTGTTTTTGATGGTTTGAATAATCTCGCTGGTCAATTCGGCAGGTATTGCAGGACAACCTTGACTTCTTCCCAATCGTTTGTTGTTTTGGATAAAAGTAGTAGAAACATAATCGGCGGCATGCATGACAATACCCCGTTCGCGAGCTTTATCATTGACTCCTTTTTCAAGCCCGTCTAACTTTAAAGACATTCCGTGTTTGCCTTGATATATCTCACCGGTAACATAAAACCCTAGACTGCTTTTAAAAGAAGAGGCATCGTTAGAGAACGTTTTTGCAAACTCTTCACCCGTATTTCTTCCGTGTGCTACAAAGGTATTGAGCAAAACGGTGTTGGTAGCCAAATCAATAATCCAAAGTCTTTTGGTATTGGAAGACAAACTAAAATCAATTAAGGTCAACAAATCTTTTTGAACCAGATGATGCTCTTTCAACTGATAAAATCCTTTCAAAGCTTGAGAAAAACAAGGCAGCTGAGGCAATGCCAAATGGTTTGCTTTCAAAGTATTGTAAATGGAAGCTACCTTCGTTTCAAAAGTAACAGTCGTAGTCGTGGAAAGTTTTGGATCTACCGAAGTGTTTTTATTAGTCGTAAACGACATCAAAAAAAACAATACTAAAGGCAATAATTTATATTTCATTGAATTCGATTAAGTTATACAGTAGATTTGGGATAACAAACATAAGACATCCAAAATGTGTAACCAAATTAATTTTGATAAAAATACGTTAATCGGCACTTTTTATCGATTAAATACGTATTTTCTGTAGAAAAAGACCTTTCTTAGCTCGATAAGATTTCTGTTTGCCAAATAACAAATGTAGAAACGATGTTCCGTGTATTTTATTGCATTTGTATTGTATGAATCGATTTAATAGTTATTTTTGTTCGACAAGCACTGTCTTTATGGGTAAATCTTCCTACTTTTTAATACTTCCTCTTTTGCTTTTTCATTCGATTTCTTTCAGTCAGAAGAAAGTTTTGAATGCTGTAGCTTCAGGAAATATTACTGTAGACGGAAAGTTCGACGAACCTATTTGGGAATTTGCACCTGTTGCCAAAGACTTCATCATGTTTGGTCCCGACAATGGCAAGCCTGTAGACACCAGAAAAAAAACGGAAGTGCAAATCGCTTACAACGACGACGCCATCTACATTGCTGCCAAAATGTATGACGATGAACCCGCAAAAATCTTAAGAGAAATTACCCAACGGGATAATTTTGGTACTGCTGATCATTTTGGTGTTTTTTTAAATGGTTTGAACGACAGCCAACAGGATTTTCGATTTTTCGTTAGTGCTGCCGGAGTACAAATGGATTGTCTTTTTACAAACAAAGATGGCGAGGACTTCACTTGGGATGCCATTTGGGACAGCAAAGTCGCCATGACTGATTATGGTTGGGCGGTAGAAATCAAAATACCTTATGCCGCTTTGCGTTTCTCTAAAACAGAAAAACAAACTTGGGGTTTGAATTTTTACCGCGAATTAAGACGAAACCGACAAACCTATACTTGGAATTTAATCGATTCAAAAATCAGTAACGAAAGTGCCCAATCGGGTATTTTAGAAGGTATCGACAATATCGAAACCCCTACCCGACTTTTTCTTATCCCATATTCCTCGGTTTATGTCAATGCCAACCAAGCTGAAAAGACAAAGGGCGATATTAAGGGCGGACTAGATATCAAATATGGCATCAGTGATGCGTTTACCTTGGATGCTATTTTGGTTCCTGATTTTGGGCAAACCAAATTCGACAATGTTGAATTGTATCTTGGTCCCTTCGAACAACAATTTACGGAGAACCGTCCATTTTTTACCGAAGGAACCGACTTGTTTCGAAAGGGTAATCTGTTCTATTCTAGGCGTATTGGTCAAAACCGATCTTCTGTTTCTTTGAATACTACTGAAACTGTTGCAGATCTTCCCAATTCGATTAAATTAATTAACGCTTTGAAAATCTCGGGGCGAACCAAAAGTGGCCTCGGCATTGGCGTTTTAAATGCGATTACGGAGCGAACTACCGTTAAAATAACCGATTCCCAAAACAATCTCGAACGAACAGCATTGCTACAACCGTTAACCAATTACAACGTATTGGTTTTAGACCAACGCTTCCGCAAAAACTCTTCGCTTTCTTTTGTAAACACCAACATGACTCGGGATGGAGAAGCTCAAGACGCGAATGTATCTGCGCTTGTATTCGATTTGAACACCAAAGCGAATACTTACAATATAAATGGAGATTTCAAATACAGTTACCTCAACCAATTTGGAGCTACAGACAATAAAAAAGGATTCAACACTTCCTTGAACTTTGCGGAAACTAGCGGGAAATTTCGATATGGTTTCGGAGGAAAATACGTTTCGAAAGACTTTGACAATGACGATTTAGGAATTCTATTTCAAACCCATTTTCACTCGGTGTCCGGAAACGTAAACTACCGCATTTTAAACCCTAACAAAACCTTCAACACCTTCACGGTCAATTTAGATACGTACTCCGAATTCGAAAACAAAACCGGAAAAATTCAAGCTTGCTCTGCTAATTTGAGCTTCAATACTTCCAGCCTTAAAAATGATTTCCTCGGATTTGGTCTTAGCTCCTCCCCGCTAAAAACGTACGATTTCTATGAGCCCCGCTCTTCCAACGATTTGAAAGCCGTAATTGTTCCGCAAAGCTTGCGCAACTGGATTTATTATTCCACTAATTATAACCGCCCGTTCGCTTTTGATATCTATCCACAATACATCTTTTTTAATGAAAAAGAACGCGTCAACTATGGTTTAAGCATTATCCCGCGGTACCGATTCAACGACCACCTTTCCATCGTATACGACTTTACCTATTTCCGACAAAACAACAACCTAGGCTCGGCTCGAGATGAGCTTGATCCCGATGTTTTCACGCAGCGCGACATCATCAGTTACAGCAATACCTTGCAAGGAAAATTAGCAATCAACAACAAAATGAATTTCAATTTGTCATTACGCCATTATTGGGCTTATGTGAACAACCACCAATTCTTAACCTTGCAAAAGGACGGATCTGTATTGAAAAACAGTACTTATTATAAAAATATTGATTCCAATTTTAACTCCTGGAATTTTGATCTTTCTTACAACTGGTGGTTTGCTCCGGGTAGCCAAATTTCGATCTTGTACCGCAACAATTCCTCCGAATTTGAAAACACCTTCAGCCGCAACTTCGACAGCAACTTTAGCAAAGCCATCGACAATCAAAATCTAAATCACATCTTTTCCATTAGTCTTCGGTATTTTATCGATTACAATGACTTGAAACGTTAGATTTATTGTTTAATTTTGTAGCTACTTCCTGCTGTCCACTATATCTTTTGTTCTGAACCCCAGAACAAAAGGATACCGTTCCCATCAGGGCTAAGAACATTTACCTCTCATGAACAAGAAAATAATTTTAATGATCCTAGATGGTTGGGGGAAATCACCCGATCCGAAAGTATCCGCCATCGATAACGCTAACGTTCCCTTCATCCATTCGCTTTATAAAAAGTATCCTAGTGCTCAATTGCGCACGGACGGACTCAACGTAGGTCTTCCCGAAGGACAAATGGGCAACAGTGAAGTAGGCCACATGAATCTTGGCGCCGGTCGAATCGTATACCAAGATTTGGCTAAAATCAATTTGGCGGTGGCCAACAAAACACTAAGCAAAGAACCCGTATTAGTCGAGGCGTTTCAATATGCCAAAGACCATAACGTAAAGGTTCATTTCTTAGGGCTAGTTTCTGACGGCGGCGTGCATTCGCATACCGCTCACTTACGAGGATTGCTTGATGCTACTCAAGCATTTGGTTTGCAAAAAGTGTTCATTCATGCCTTTACTGACGGTCGCGATGTCGATCCTAAATCAGGCAAACAATACATTCAAAATCTAGAAAAATTTATCGCTGGTACTCCCGCAAAATTGGCTTCCATCATTGGGCGCTATTACGCTATGGATCGCGACAAACGCTGGGAACGCGTAAAATTAGCCTACGATTTACTCGTGAATGGTATTGGAATCCATTCGACCGATGCTGTGAGTAGCATGGAAAGCAGCTATCAAAGTAACGTAACCGATGAGTTTGTTAATCCAATCGTAATGGTGGATAGCCATGACCAACCTTTGGCAACGATACAGGAAAATGATGTCGTGATCTTCTTCAACTTCAGAACGGATCGTGGTCGAGAATTGACGGAAGTACTTTCGCAAAGAGACTTTCACGAACAGAACATGCACCAATTGAATTTGTATTACGTGACGCTGACCAATTACGACGAAAGTTATCAAAACGTAAAAGTGGTCTACAACAAAGACAACATCACAGAAACCTTAGGGGAAGTTTTAGAAAAAAATCACAAAAAGCAAATCCGAATAGCCGAAACCGAAAAATACCCCCACGTGACGTTTTTCTTTTCAGGTGGAAGAGAATTGCCCTTCGCAGGAGAATCCCGCATCTTAAAAAACTCACCCAAAGTGGCTACTTACGATTTGCAGCCTGAAATGAGTGCGTTTGAATTGACCGCCGCATTAATTCCGGAATTAGACAAAGGCGAAGTGGATTTTGTATGCCTAAATTTTGCCAATGGCGATATGGTGGGACATACAGGCGTGATGAGCGCCGCTATTAAAGCTTGTGAAGCCGTTGATCAATGCGTAGAAAAAGTGATTACCGCTGCCTTAAAAAACAACTACACCACTTTAATCATTGCCGATCACGGAAATTGCGAAACCATGATCAATCCTGATGGAAGTCCGAATACGGCGCACAC
>CALPUN020000065.1 GCA_943326765.2 Bifidobacterium breve
AATCTCGCGGTAGGGATCTTACTAGCGTTTACTTTCGTATTTTTTGATAAAATTTTCGGCGTATTGGCAGAGAAATCAAGTATGCCACCATTAATCGCGGTTTGGATTCCCAACATCCTTTTTGGAGCCTTAGCGTTTTACCTACTTCGAAATGCCAAGCGATAAACTAAAAAGCTATTTGCGCCTCCATTTGATTGTTTTCATTTGGGGATTCACGGCAGTTTTAGGTGCTTTAATATCGTTAAATGCCTTGCCTTTGGTCTGGTTCCGAATGTCAATTGCACTAGTTTTTATAGCCATCTATATAGCATACAAAAGATTCTCCTTAAAGATTCCAACAAAAACCATCATTGGGTTTTTATTTGCCGGACTCATCATCGCCCTGCATTGGCTTACATTTTTCAAAGCGATTAAAGTCTCGAACATTTCGGTTACTTTAGCGTGCTTGTCCACCGGAGCACTATTTACTTCATTTTTAGATCCCTTACTTCGAGGTCGAAAAATTATTTGGTATGAAGTTTTTTTCGGAATCATCGTCGTCATTGGTTTGTTCATCATTTTCGAAGTCGAAGGCGAATACACGCATGGTATCCTCTTAGCACTCACCTCCGCCTTTCTCTCCGCCTTGTTTTCAGTCATCAACAGCAAGTTTGCGCAAACCTATAATGCGTCGGTTATTTCCTTTTTCGAAATATTAGGAGGCATTTTATTCCTCAGCCTCTATTTAGTCTTTACTCATAGTTTCAATGCCCAGTTTTTCAAAATTAGTGCGTCCGATTGGATGTATCTCGGAATCCTAAGCTCCATTTGCACTGCTTACGCTTTCATTGCTTCGGTAAAAGTGATGCAGTATTTGAGCTCCTACACCGTCATGCTCACCATCAATCTGGAACCCCTTTACGGAATTATTTTAGCCGTAATCGTCTTCAAAGACAAAGAAAAAATGAGCCCAGCGTTCTACTTAGGAGCACTGATCATTTTGGCAACAGTTATTACTAATGGTATCGTCAAACACTACAAAAAGTAATTCGGATCTAAAGTTTTTCAGGAGCTATTTACGGTGTCCGTTCGCTTCGCTAGGGTCCAGCTATCCACTGCAATTCCCGGTTTTAGGAATAAAGTGAGCGTACTCTCTATTGCTAAAACCAGAAGATTTCTGTTGCACCCGAGCGAAGCGAACGGGCGAAGTACTCTGGGCTAAGGCACTTTGCTGACGGGATGTTGACAACTAAAAACAAAATATTTCTTTCGTTCCTAAGATTATATTTTATCTTTGTTCACCAAACAAATTTAAAAACTGCACAAACCCTATGGAATATTTAGATTTTGAGCTTCCCATAAAAGAACTTGAAGACCAATTGGATAAATGTCAGATTATTGGCTCCGAATCCAATGTTGATGTGACGGCCACTTGCAAACAAATTGAAAAAAAATTAGAAGAAACTAAGCGAAAAATATACAAAAACTTAACGGCTTGGCAACGCGTTCAATTGTCGAGACACCCGAATCGTCCTTATACGATGGACCATGTGCGCGCTTTGTGTGGCGACACGTTCCTGGAACTTTTTGGCGACCGAGGTTTCAAAGATGACAAAGCCATGATTGGTGGTTTAGGAAAAATCAACGGACAATCGTTCATGATTGTGGGCCAACAAAAAGGCTACAATACCAAAACCCGCCAGATGCGTAACTTCGGAATGGCAAATCCAGAAGGCTATAGAAAAGCGTTGCGATTAATGAAAATGGCAGAGAAATTCGGTATTCCGGTGTTAACTTTAATCGATACACCCGGAGCCTATCCCGGTTTAGAAGCCGAAGAACGCGGACAAGGAGAAGCCATCGCCAGAAATATTTTCGAAATGACCCGACTCAGAACCCCAATCATCGCTGTGATAGTTGGTGAAGGTGCCTCTGGTGGAGCACTCGGAATTGGAGTAGGGGATCGCGTTTTAATGATGGAAAATACTTGGTACTCGGTAATTTCTCCAGAATCATGTTCTTCCATTTTATGGAAAAGTTGGGAATACAAAGAGCAAGCTGCCGAAGCGTTAAAACTAACGTCGGCCGATATGAAAAAACAAAAATTAGTGGATGATATTATTCCAGAACCACTGGGTGGCGCACACTATGATCGTGAAACCACTTTCCGAACCGTAGAGCAATACATTACCAAAGCGTATAACGAATTGAAAGATTTATCAACATCCGAATTAGTGGCGCAAAGGATGGATAAATACAGTAAAATGGGCGAATATAAAGAGTAAAATCTTACAATTCAAAGAGTTAATCCGAAGCCCTATGGTTTCGGATTTTTTTTGGGTTATAAACAAAAAACATCGAGTTGTCAACATTTATATCTAATAAGTCGACCCCGCTTTTTTTTATTTTTTAATTACATTCGCATTATGGAAAATTTCAGAAATATCAACCCCGTTCGCGTAGATAAAACTACGATAATCAACCTTGAGAGAGGAAAATTGCCCCCGCAGGTTTTAGAACTCGAGGAAGCGGTTTTAGGAGCTATGATGATTGATAAAAAAGGGGTAGATGAGGTCATCGATATTCTGCAGCCCGACGCCTTTTACAAAGATGCTCACAAACATATTTTTGAAGCGATTGTGCAATTATTCACCGATACACAACCCATCGACTTATTAACAGTCTCAGCGCAATTGAAAAAGAACGCCAAACTCGAATTAGCAGGGGGCGATTTTTACCTGATTCAACTGACCCAAAAAATATCCTCCTCAGCGCATATTGAATTCCATTCCAGAATCATCTTGCAAAAATACATTCAGCGAAGTTTGATCAAAATTTCTTCTGAAATCATCGAAGAATCCTACGACGAAACCACTGATGTTTTCGATTTGTTAGACAAAGCCGAGTCCAAATTATACGAAGTAACGCAAGGAAACATCAAGCGAAGTTCTGAAACAGCACAAAGTTTGGTGATTCAAGCCAAAAAACGAATCGAAGAAATTGCTGGAAAAGAAGGGTTGAGCGGAATTGCAACGGGTTTCGAAAAACTAGATAAAATAACTTCCGGTTGGCAGCCTTCCGATTTAATCATTATTGCCGCCCGTCCTGGTATGGGTAAAACCGCTTTCGTATTGTCGATGGCTAGAAATATCGCTATTGATTTCGGGCATCCCGTCGCTTTATTCTCCCTAGAGATGTCGTCGGTACAATTAATTACGCGTTTAATTTCTTCTGAAACAGGCTTGTCTTCCGAGAAACTAAGAACCGGAAAACTTGAAAAACACGAATGGGAACAACTGAGTATCAAAGTGAAAAACTTAGAAAAAGCACCCTTATTTATTGACGATACACCCTCGCTTTCCATTTTCGACTTAAGAGCAAAGTCCAGAAGATTGGCATCACAACACGGCATCAAATTAATCATTGTCGATTACTTGCAATTGATGACCGCCGGAGGAAGCAATGGCAAAGGGGGCGGAAACCGAGAACAAGAAATTTCAACGATTTCCCGAAACTTAAAAGCACTAGCTAAAGAATTAAGCGTGCCGGTTATTGCCTTATCTCAATTGTCTCGTGCCGTTGAAACTCGGGGCTCTAGCAAACGACCCTTGCTTTCCGATTTGAGGGAATCCGGTGCCATCGAGCAAGATGCCGATATCGTGTCTTTTATTTACCGACCTGAATATTACAAAATTGATGAATGGGATGACGAAGAGCAAAGTCCAACTCAAGGTCAAGCCGAGTTCATTATCGCCAAACATAGAAATGGTTCCCTAGAAAATATCCGTTTGAAATTTATTGGAAACTTAGGAAAGTTCGACAATCTGGATGATTATGGAGGTGCATACGACGATTTACCATCTAAAATGAATCACGAAGACAACCCGTTTTCAACTAAAAGTTTGCCGTCAGCGAACGAAGCTTTTGGCAGTAATATAAATGCTCCCAACGACGATAGCGACGTTCCTTTCTAAAAAACACCCTCCCATTTCGAACTATTGAAATGGGATTTTTTTATACTTTACTTCTCATTTTTTCTTTTATCTTTGACACGAGTAGCCCCTTATTGGTGAAGTAAAAAAAATGTCGGTGAAGCATCCTATCTTCCTTTTTATTCTATTGTTTTCCTTTGCAGCTAAGGCGAGTTTTATCTTGTTACCCATGGACGAAACCACGCAAAAGAATCATTTAAAAGCCTACGGAATTACCTATTGGTGTTTGGATAAAAAATACAAAGCCAGTTGGTTGTTGAATTATCGGGGAGGCTCTTTTTTATTGCCCGATGCAGCCGAAATACGCAAAGAATGTCAAATACGAGGCGTTAGCTTTGAAATTTTATCCGACTCCGAAGAGGAAGCCATTTTAGCGGAGATCTCCAGTCCGTCGCAAAATATGGAAACGGTTGTTTTAGAAAAAGCACCTAAAATTGCGGTCTATACCCCCAAAGGAAAACAACCTTGGGATGATGCCGTGACCATGGTTTTAACGTATGCAGAAATTCCGTTCACGCCCATTTACGATGAAGAAGTATTGAGCGACCAACTGATCCTTTACGATTGGCTGCATTTGCACCACGAAGATTTCACCGGGCAATACGGGAAGTTCTTCGGAGCCTACCGAAATGCCCCTTGGTACATTGATCAAAAAAGAGATGCCGAAGCTTTAGCAGCCAAGTTGGGCTATGCCAAAGTTCCCCAAGAGAAATTGGCAGTGGCCAAAAAGATACGGGATTTTGTAATTGGTGGCGGATTCATGTTTGCCATGTGTTCGGCAACCGATAGTTTCGATATTGCCTTGGCAGCAGACGGCGTGGATATATGCGAACCCATGTTCGACGGCGATGCCAGCGACCCGAATTACCAAACCAAAATTGATTACAGCAAGACCTTTGCCTTCAAAGATTTTGTATTGGATCGCAAACCGGAACATTATGAATTCTCGAATATCGACATGACCGAGAAACGCAAAGTGCCTTTCGAAAAAGATTATTTTACCTTGATGGATTTTTCAGCAAAATGGGATGTTATCCCAAGCATGTTGTGCCAAAATCACACCCAATTGGTCAAAGGTTTTATGGGACAAAGCACCGCTTTTGATCGCAGTTTAATCAAATCGAATGTGTTGGTTTTAGGACAATGCGAATTGAACGAGGAAGCGCGCTACATTCACGGTCAAAAGGGAAAAGGATTTTTTACGTTTTATGGCGGGCATGATCCCGAAGATTACCAACATCATGTGGGTGACGAACCTACGGTTTTGGATTTGCATCCGAACTCGCCAGGCTTTCGATTGATTTTGAATAACGTTTTGTTTCCGGCAGCTCGCAAGAAACCACAGAAGACATAGTTTACGATAGCTGAATAAAATAAAAAATGCCAATCTTTTTCGATTGGCATTTTTTATTTTTAGCCCTGATGGGAATGGCATCCTTTTGTGCCGGCGTTCGGCGCAAAAGATAGAATGGACAGCAGGATTAGCTTCTAAAATTACTTATTATTTTCCATCACATAGTCCAAAACTTTACGCATCAAATGCACGCGGTCTTTCCCGATGACGTTGTGCTTGTGCATCGGATAAGCGAAGAAATCAACTTGTTTTTCGGCTTCTACGAATTTCTTGACCAGCATTAAATTGTTTTGCATCACGACCACATCATCGGATGTGCCATGGATGAGCAACAATTTTCCTTTTAAATTTTTCACATAATTCAAGGTGCTGGCTTCATCAAATCCTTTTTGATTTTCGGCAGGCGTGTCCATATAACGCTCGCCGTACATCACTTCGTAGTATTTCCAATCGGTAACCGGACCACCGGCAACGCCCACTTTAAAGGCATCGGGTTTGCGCAACATGATGGAAGTGGTCATGAAACCACCAAAACTCCAGCCGTGCAATGCCAAGCGATTGCCGTCTACATACGGTAATGACTTTAAATAATCAACGCCTTTCATTTGATCATCGATTTCGTTAACACCCAAGCGACCGTGAATAATGCTTTCAAAGGCAAACCCTCGATTGTCGGAACCTCTATTGTCGACGGTAAAAACTAAATACCCTTGTTCGGCCATCCAATACATCCATAAATTAGCCCCATCCAAATAGGAATTGGTGATCATTTGAGCGTGAGGGCCACCATAAACATACACCAAGACAGGGTATTTTTTTGTAGCGTCAAAGTTACTGGGTTTGATTAAACGAGTGAACAAATCAGTAGTTCCGTCGGCTGCTTTGATGGTTTTGATTTCGGAAGTTCCGATTTCGTAGCCTTCGTATTTGTTTTTACTTTCAAGCAGTGTTTTAGGCTTCAGATTTTTATCATACAGTATTGATTTGGAAGGTGTGGTATGATTAGAAAACTCATCAAAAAACCAATTTCCATCGGTGCTGATTACCACGCTATGGGTTCCTTGATCTTTGGTGATGACCGTTTGCTTGCCTTTTAAATCTACTTTATAAGCTAGCATGTTGGTTGGATTTTCACCGGTTGCTGAAAAGTAAACTTCCGTTCCAGCTGGATTAGATCCTATAATTTCACGAGCTGGAAATTTATTGTTGGTTAATTGTTGGATTAATTTCCCGTCAATACTATAATAATACAAATTTTGGAATCCATTGACTTCGCTGAACCAAACGAAATTGTTCGATTTTGGATTCGGGAAAAAAGCAGCATGTTCTGGTTCAACCCAATTGCTATTTTTTTCATTGGTAATTGTTCGAACGTATGCGCCAGTTAGGGCATCATAAACGTTCAACGACATATCGTTTTGACCTCGATTCAATTCGGCAATCAACACCAATTTTTCATCGGGTGTCCAGGAAAGATTGGTCAAATAATCGTCGGAGTTGCCCCGTGGTTTGATGAAAACGGTTTGTTTCGTGTTGAAATTATAAATTCCAACTCGTGGTTTTTCGCTTTTTTGCCCAATCATTGGGTATTTGATACTTTCTAATTTGCCGGGAGTTTCGGTGATGTCTACTAAAGGATAATCAGCGACCTCGCTTTGATCTTTTTGGTAAAAAGCCAACAAATTGGATTTGGGCGACCAGAAAATCCCTTCATTAATTCCGAATTCATTACGAGCAAAGAACTGACCCGAAACAATACCTTCATTGGATTCGTTGGTAATGGTTATTTTTTCTTTGTTTTTCGTCAACACATAAAGATTATTTTTTTCGGTGTAAGCGATGTTTTCTTTATTGCTATCGTAGGTTTGGTTTTCGGCGGTTTCTGTGAATTCGGCTATTGCCGCTCCAGTTTTAGTGGTTGTATTGTATTCGAAGAACTTACTGCCGTTAGAAATGGTAAACGTTGTAGCGTTTTTCCATGCTAGTCCAATGAAGTTTTTCAAATCGGTTTGCAGTGCTTTGTTTAAATCGACTAATGAAATCAGTTCGGTGGCTATTGGATTAGCAGTAGTTGCGGTAAGTACTTTTTTTCCGCCTTCGGCAAAATAAAGGTATTGGTTGGTGTTTGGAATCCATTGAAAGCCTAGTAATTTATCGGCTCTAAATTGACGGTTTTGTTGTAAAACAGATTCTTCAAGAGTAATTTTTTTGGCTTGACCAAAAGAAGCAATCGCAAGAAAACAACTTAAAACAAGAAGTGAAATTTTATTCATAAAGTTTGGTTTTTTTGATAGGACACAAATGTATAAAAAAAGGATACTATGACAGACTTTTGTGGGTCTATTAACAGTATCCTTTGTTGCAATTTGAAAACAAGGCGTTATTCTTGTTCGTTTTCTTTGTCTAAATATTCTTGAACGATTTCGATGGCATTGGTCACCACATCGCTTAAGGCAATTATGAAAGTTCCATCTTCGGCGCTATTGATGGCGTGTTTGATGGCTTCTGTTTCTTTAGGAATAATCTCGTAAGTAATTTGTCTTCCCGATTCGGCTATTCCTTCTAAGATGAGATTGATAATTTCATCTTCGGTTCGTCCCCGTAAATATTTTTCTTGGCGAATGATGATGTGATCAAACATTCTTCCTGCGATTTTAGCACATTCTTTAATATCTTCATCACGACGATCGCCCACCCCGGCAATAATTCCGATTTTTTTATTGGCTACGACACTTTTCAAGAAATCTTCTACTCCCAAATACCCCGATGGATTGTGTGCAAAATCAATCAATACTTTGAATTTCCTAAATTCGAAAATATTCATCCGACCCGGTGTTTGCGCAGCACTCGGAATAAACGTTTGCAAAGACAAACTAATATCTTCCGTTTTAAATCCCCACAAATAACTTGCTAAAGTAGCCGCAAGCACGTTAGCAATCATGAATTTCGCTTTGCCGCCCATCGTTAATGGCACGTGTGTCGCGCGTTCAATTCGAATTTTCCATTCGCCTTTTTTAACGGTAATAAATCCGTTTTCATAAACGGCGACTATTTTTCCTTCCTTGCACAATTTTTTGATCAATGGATTCTCTTCATCCATGCTAAAATAAGCCACATTGCAATTTAGTTCTTGTCCAATTTTAATGCAATGTTCGTCTTCTGCATTTAGAATTGCCCACCCGTCTTTCTTGACACTTTTCACCACGGTGCTTTTCACACGTGCCAAATCGTCTAAAGTATGAATGTCACTCAATCCCAAATGGTCTTCTTGAATGTTGGTGATGACTGCAATATCGCACCGACTAAAGCCCAATCCAGAGCGAAGAATTCCGCCACGCGCCGTTTCCAGAACCGCGAATTCTACCGTTGGATCTTTCAAAATATATTCGGCCGAAATCGGTCCAGTGGTATCGCCCTTTTCGAGCATGTGGTTTTGAATGTAAATCCCATCGGATGTCGTGAAACCTACTTTATAACCATTATTTTTTATTATATGAGCTAACAAACGGGTTGTCGTAGTTTTCCCGTTAGTTCCAGTTACAGCAATAATAGGAATACGACTTGGTTTTCCTAGAGGATACAACATATCAATTACCGGAGAAGCCACATTTCTTGGCAATCCTTCCGAAGGCGCTAAGTGCATTCGGAAACCGGGTGCTGCATTTACTTCTAAAATACACCCGCCATTTTCTTTCAAAGGTTGTGTAAGGTTTTCAGCCATGATATCCACCCCGCAAATATCCAAACCAATGACTCTGGAAATGCGTTCACAAAGGAATACATTTTCAGGATGCATCATGTCGGTGACATCCACCGAAGTTCCACCAGTACTTAGGTTTGCGGTTGATTTTAGATAAACAGTTTCGCCATTTTTCGGAACGGATTCTAAAGTGTAATTCAATTTTTCTAACAAATCGGTGGTATCGCGATCCACATCAATTTGGGTCAATACATTTTCATGACCGTAGCCGCGTCTCGGATCGAGATTGGTTTCGGTAATGAGTTCTTGCAATGTATTTTTCCCATTTCCAACTACATGCGCCGGAATTCGTTTGGCTGCTGCTACTAATTTGTTATCGATAATTAAAACTCTAAAATCAAAACCAGTGATAAATTTTTCAACGATAATCCGATGGCTGTATTTTTTAGCATAAGCCAAACCTGCAACAGCGTCTTCCCAATTCTTTACATTGATGGAAGCGCCTTTCCCATGATTACCATCCAAGGGTTTTAAAACAATGGGATATCCAATTTTGGTAACAACGGTCGCTAAATCTTCTTCATCTAAACAAATGCCCCCATTGGCTACTGGAATAGAAGCATCATCGAGCATTTTTTTGGTTTGCTCTTTATTACACGCAATGTCTACAGCGATACTGCTGGTTTTACAAGTAATTGTCGCCTGAAAACGCATTTGATTGATACCATAGCCCAATTGTACTAAGGAGTTGGTTCCGAGGCGAATCCACGGAATGTCTCTTGCCACCGCTTCTTCTACAATGCTACCGGTACTAGGGCCTAATCGAACGCGCTCCCGAATTTCACGCATTTTTTGAATGTCTCCTTCTAAATCGTATTCGGTTCCATTGATTAAGGCTTCGGCGATATGAACAGAAGATTCTGCTGCAAAAATCCCAACATTTTCTTCGGTGTAGCTAAAAACTACATTGTATATTCCGGGTGTTTTGGTTTCTCGAGTTCGTCCAAAACCGGTTTCCATTCCGGCGAGTGTCTGAATTTCAAGGGCAATGTGTTCGATGACATGTCCCATCCAAGTGCCTCGTTCAATTCGGGAAAAGAATCCGCCGCGAATGCCTTCAGAGCAACGATGTTCTATCATTGTAGGAAATAGGGCTTCTAAACGTTCGCGAAATCCTTCTATTTTGTTAGTTGGAAATTGTTCCATTTCCTCTAAATCCAAACGCATTTGGATGAGTTTTTTGCGTTGAACACTCCATATGTTTGGACCACGAAGTGCTTGTACTTTGAGTATTTTCATAGATTAAAAACTAGTCGGATTGATTTAAAAACGGTAATGAATTTGTTAAATGTAAGTAGAATTGCCGTACTAAAATAAATTTTTCACCTCGTTTCTTAAAATTTATTTTATTCTTTTGAAGATGTTGTCATGGGGC
Source organism: Bifidobacterium breve (assembly GCA_943326765.2). Lineage (GTDB taxonomy): Bacteria > Bacteroidota > Bacteroidia > Flavobacteriales > Flavobacteriaceae > Flavobacterium. Next base: position 10,461 of record CALPUN020000065.1, read on the forward strand.
GGTAGGTTTCCCGTTTGATTTTCAAAATTTTAGAGCTTTTTTTTAAAAATAGAAACCGGAAAATGTACCCCAAAACTGTTGATAACAATGGGGAAACATTTGCTTCAAATCATAAAAATAGATTTGGTGGGTTTCAATTTTTGGTTATTTTTACCAGATGAACATACGAGGGAAATTAGTCATTGTTGGAGGTGCCGTAGACAAAGGAAGTTTTACAGAAACCGATTTAGATAGAAATGCAGCGAAGAATTTGAACTTTTTTGAAGCTGGAATTTTGAAGCGAATCATTAGCGAATCGAAACATAAGGAGCAATCTCGGATTGAGGTAATTACAACCGCTTCTAAAATCCCAAGAGAAATAGGACCTGAATACGTAAAAGCCCTACATTATTTAGGCGCCGATAATGTAGATGTGCTCCATATAGAAAAGCGCGAACATGCTATGGATGCTAATGTTTTAGATCGTTTGCGTGCTGCCGATGTGGTCATGTTTACTGGAGGCGATCAATTGCGGTTGACTTCTATTCTTGGAGGAACATCCTTTCACGATATTTTATTGGAGAAATATAAAAATGAAGATTTTATTTATGCAGGAACTTCTGCCGGCGCCGCTGCCGCATCCAACAACATGATATATCAAGGCAGTAGCTCCGAAGCTTTGTTGAAAGGCGAAGTGAAAATAACGAGTGGGCTAGGCTTGATTGATGGCGTGATCATTGATACTCATTTTGTGCAACGCGGTAGAATTGGACGCTTATTCCAAGCCGTAGTGGGCAATCCAAAAGTACTCGGAATCGGACTAGGAGAAGATACCGGTTTGTTAATCACCCACAATACGAAAATGGAAGCCATAGGCTCGGGTTTGGTGATTTTGGTAGACGGACGTGAAATTAAAGACACCAATTTGACCCAAGTTGAATTAGGGCAACCCATATCTATCAATCATCTCGTGACGCATGTCTTGAGCATGAATGATACTTTTGATTTGACTACTTTTAAGATGACGATTAAGTCGTCGCAATATGTTTAATTTCGGAATTAAGATTTAAGATTGCTGATTAAAGGAATCCTAAATCTTAAATCTTAAATCCTAAATTCAAAATGAAACTCATCATCCACGGAGGTTTTTTCTCCGAATCTTCTACCAATCACGAAACAAAAGTAGCGAAGCAAGAAGCTTTAGAGCGTATTGTAAAACAATCCTATAGCTTCTTAGAAACTCATTCTGCGTTAGAAACGGTTGTTTTTGCCGTATCGCTTTTGGAGGATGATGCTTTGTTTAATGCCGGTATTGGTTCGCAAATTCAAAGTGATGGTAAAATCCGCATGAGTGCTTCGTTAATGGATGGCGTGACACAAAAAATGAGTGGAGTCATTAATATAGAAGAAGTAAAAAACCCAATTCAAGTAGCCGAAGTTTTAATGAACTTTGATGATCGAGTGCTAGGAGGAAGCGGGGCTACCCAGTTTGCCAGACAGCACGGCTTTGAAAAGTGCTCCACAGAAATTCCACAACGACGTGCCGAATACCAAGCCAAATTGCAATCGACTGGATTAGGAACTGTAGGCTGTGTGGCGTTGGATCACCTGGGTAGGTTAGCGGCAGCCACCTCCACCGGAGGCAAAGGATTTGAACTCCCAGGGCGTGTTTCCGATTCGGCTACCGTAGCGGGTAATTATGCTAATGAATATTGTGGTGTTAGCCTAACTGGCGTTGGGGAAGATATTGTGAGTAATGCCACTGCCGCAAAAATTGTAACTCGAGTTACAGATGGATTTACTATAGAAAATGCTTTTGAAAAAACGTTTACTGAGCTCAAACCTTATGATGGTTTTGCAGGAGCCATTGGTATTGATAAGTTCGGAAATATCTTTCACCAGGATTCCTACCCTAGAATGGTTTTTGCCAGTTTTGACGGAGATAAATGGGAGGTTTTTGATTAGAAATTTATATAAAAAAAATCCCAATCTTTAGACTGGGATTTCCTATAAGTAAGTAATTCTAAATCTTGTTGATAAAACGTTTATTTTACTTTATTAAGTACAGCTTTGAAAGCTTCTGGGTGATTCATTGCTAAATCGGCTAAAACTTTACGGTTCAATTCGATACCGTTCTTTTTTACTTTTCCCATGAATTGTGAATACGACATTCCTTCCAAACGAGCTCCAGCGTTGATACGTTGAATCCATAAAGCACGGAAATTTCTTTTGTTCACTTTTCTATCGCGGTAAGCGTAGCACATGGCTTTCTCTACTGCATTTTTCGCAACTGTCCAAACGTTTTTACGACGACCAAAGTAACCTTTGGCTTGCTTCATTATCTTTTTTCTTCTTGCTCTTTTAGCAACTGAATTTACTGATCTTGGCATAATTTTTCTGTTTTTTTGTAGCAGGCGTCCTGAATTGAATCAAAGGAACTTTGTAGGCCGTACTCCAAGGTTATTAAATTGTTTTTTAACCTAACGAACAATTAGATAATTCGTAATTGTTGTTTTA
>CALPUN020000066.1 GCA_943326765.2 Bifidobacterium breve
AATAATATCTTGTTGTGTATTGGCTTACCGATTATCAGTTGTGTGGTATATTTGACATTATATACCCCAAATATTCGAGACACCATCACTGGTACTGATTCGAATTCACTAACATCTGGAGGATTTGGTCCCAATCAAGTATCAACTATGTTGGGTCTTGGTATATTTATTTTCGTTTCGCGGCTGATTTATTTGTCTCAAACAAAATTCTTGCTATTTTTGAATTTATTCATTGTTTTAAATATTACTTTTAGAGGAATTATTACCTTTTCACGCGGAGGGATGGTCACGGGTGTTTCAATGATTATGGCTTTGATGGGTGTTTCCTATTTAGTCTTGAATAGTGCGAGAAGATTACAGTTGTTGTTTGTATTGGCGATAGTAGGAATCGTTTTCGCTGGCGTTTGGACATATTCGTCTTATCAAACTAACGGACTCATTGACAAACGCTATTCTAATCAGGATGCCGCAGGTAGAGTAAAAGAGGATCAATTGTCGGGAAGAGCGGAGTTGGCCAGCGACGAATACCAAACCTTTTTAAAGAACCCAATATTTGGCGTAGGAGTAGGAAGAAACATGGAGCAACGAATGCAAAGAACAGGAGAATTAATAGTTTCGCATAATGAAATTACTCGAATGATTGCAGAACACGGCTCATTGGGAATTTTATCGCTTTTGATTTTGTTTTTGACGCCATTAATTTTGTACATCGACAATAAATACAATATTTATATACTTTGTTTTTTAACCTTTTGGGTTTTAACCATCAATCATGCCGCCATGCGTTTAGCTGCACCTGCCTTTATGTATTCCTTATCACTTCTTAAAGTAAACACTAATGAAGCCTAAACTGCTTTACATAGGGAACAAGCTGTCGCAACATGGAATGACGGTTACGTCTATAGAAACGTTAGGAATCTTACTTCAAAATGAAGGATTTCAGCTGATTTATGCCTCGTCCAAAAAAAATAAGTCGTTGCGTTTATTTGAAATGCTTTATAAAACGTTCCAATATCGTAATCAAGTAGACTACGTTTTGATTGATACCTATAGCACCCGCAACTTTTGGTATGCCTTTTTTGTAAGCCAACTTTGTAGAGTTTTAGATATTAAATACATTCCCAAACTCCACGGTGGTGATTTACCAAATAGAATTTCCAGAAGCCCAAAGCTTAGTGCGATGATTTTTAAGCATTCGTTTAAAAATATCGCGCCCTCTGCTTATCTTTTGAAGGCTTTTACCGGAAAAGGATATTCCGAGATTCTCTACATTCCCAATACGATTGAACTCATAAACTATACTTTCAAAAAAAGAGAACAACTAGAGCCGAAATTATTATGGGTCCGCTCTTTTACCACCATTTATAATCCGGCGATGGCAGTAAAAGTATTGCAGGAATTAAAAAAAGAGTACCCCAATGCTACACTATGTATGGTGGGACCCGACAAAGATGGAACTTTGGATAAGATCAAAGAAATGGTCAGCAACTTGAAACTAAACGTAATATTTACAGGCAAACTTTCGAAAAAGAATTGGATTGATCTTTCTGAAACCTACGATGTTTTCATTAATACCACACATTTTGACAATACCCCAGTCAGTGTTATTGAAGCTATGGCGCTAGGATTACCAATAGTTTCAACTAATGTTGGAGGGATAACCTATCTACTGACCGACCAAGAAACCGCACTTTTAGTTGAAGATAATGATGTAGCAGGGATGGTTATTGCTATAAAAGAAATCTTAAATAATCAGCAACTAAAGGAAAAAATGGTTACAAATGCTCTTAATTTGGTCCAAGATTTCGATTGGGAAAAGGTAAAACTGAAGTGGAACGACATCTTAAAATAGAAAAAATTAGTATTTGTTTTTTTATTAAATTGCATCGATAAAACTAGCCAAAGCATCTATGATAGTTAATAAGAAAATACATTTTGAAATTTCTGAAAGAAAAATTCTATTACGGGTTTTCGATGTACTATTCGTCTTATTAGCGCTGTATTTAGTTGGAATTATCTTTAAGTTCAATTATTTCAACATTTCGACAACAAATTATTATTGGACAATTGTTCTAGGAATTTACTTGAACATTATAGGAACTGTTTTTGAAATGTACAACCTTCAAGTTGCTAGCAATCAATTTCAAGTCATAAAAAGTATAGTATTAACAGCGTCTTCAACAGTTCTAATTTATCTCTTAACACCTATATATACTCCACTATTGCCTTCTAATAGAAGGCAAATAGTGTTTTTTTATGTAGCAATTTTACTGGCATTGTTTTTATGGCGATTGTTTTATGTGAAGTTTCTCGCTTCTAGTCGCTTTGAAAAAAAAGTAATCTTAATTTGCGACAAAGACCAAGCAGAAGAGCTCGTTTTAGGCCTTGAAAATGTCGATCCACATTACAAAGTCATGGGATACGTCAACTCCGATAGTGAAAGCAATCAAACTGCCAATCCAAAGCAAAAGAAAGATTTCGTCAAGAATATAGATATCGATAAATTGGAGCGTTTTGTAATTGAAAATTCCGTTTCAGAAGTCGTCATTGCCTCCCAAAAAACAGATGGTATTACCATAAATCTATACAATCAATTGATTCATTTACTAGAAAATGGATACATTATTAGAGAATACACTCAAGTCTATGAAAATATAACCCAAAGAATCCCGGTGCAATATGTTGCACGCGATTTTTATAGGTATTTTCCTTTTAGTCGAAGCAATCAAAATCAATTGTATCTCTTGATAGTACGAATTTTAGAAATTATTGTTTCGCTAGTTGGGATACTTATCGGACTAGCCTTAGTACCTTTTATCCTTATCGGAAATGCCCTTGGAAATCGGGGAAGTTTGTTTTATACCCAAGATCGAATTGGTAAAAATGGACACGTTTTTAAAATACTTAAACTGAGAACCATGGGTAAGAATGCAGAATCCAATGGTGCTGTATTTACAACCATTAATGATTCGAGAGTAACGGCTTTTGGTAAGTTTTTGAGAAAAGCAAGAATTGATGAATTTCCTCAGTTTTTAAATGTTTTAAAAGGCGATATGGCCGTAATTGGTCCAAGACCAGAGCGCCCTGTTTTTGTAAATGAGATTGCCGAAGTAATGCCTTTTTACGAAACCCGACATGTAGTAAAACCAGGATTAACGGGTTGGGCTCAGGTCAACTATTCCTACGGAGAAACGATTGATGACAGTTTGATTAAGTTGCAATATGATTTATATTATATCAAACACAGAAGCATTTTCTTGGATATCAATATCGTTTTAAAAACCTTCAGTACGGTTCTTTTTTACAGAGGACAATAGTTTTATTGTACTACTTTTCTTTTCGAAACGACTATATATAAAGTCAATAAACTCAAAAAGAAACCGGCTAAATAGGCAATATAATCTCCAAAAAGCACATAAAACGTCATTTTAGAATTCAAATGAACGTGTCCTAACAAAGTGGTCTTTTCTCCATATTTCGTTCTCGAAACAATGTCGCCCTTCTGATTGACGAAGGCTGAGATACCAGTATTAGCCGATCGAGCTACATCTCTTCGGGTTTCTATCGCACGCAAGGAAGCAAAAGTCAAATGTTGTTTGTGTCCTTGGGTCTCATTCCACCAAGCATCGTTGGTAATGATGGCTAAGAACTGTGCGTTATTCTTGACATATCCTGTCACATATTCCCCATAAACCGATTCATAACAAATTATCGGAGCTACTTTGGTTCCGTCAATTCCTGTAAATACAGAACGCTCTTTTTGCGTGGTTTTGGTTGAAATGGTTCCACCCAAATCCAACATCACGTTTCCTAATAAAGGTTCTAAAATGCTTTTGTAAGGCAAGTTTTCGATACCTACCACCAACTTCGATTTATAGTATTGCTGGAAGAGTAGGTTTTTATTGATAAACAAAGCTTCGTTATAAAAATTTACCCAAATTCCGTCTCGGAAGTAATTCGAAGCAATGGTAGTGTCGCTTTTATCATAAATAAAATGATAAGTATCAATTCCCCACAAAAGCTGCGCTCTAGGATGACTTTGGATGTAATTTTTCATTAAAGCATGCCCTGGTGAATTGTAAAACACATCAAAAGGAACACTTTCTGCCAAAACCGTTTCAGGCGCGATAATGAATTCGGTGTTGGGTGTAATCAACGAATCGGTTTGTGCCAAAAGTCCTTTCGTGGTAACGAAATTGGGCGTGTCGTATTTTTCAGTATACGGATCCACATTGGGTTGTAATACGATAACTTCTTTAGTTTTTCCTTTAATCTCGTAGGTTTGATAAATCCAGAGCGAGACAATAATCGGAATGGCAATCAACAAAATCAATTGAGGCAATAGTTTTCGTGCTTTGGTTTTAAAAGAAGCGTGTTGAAGATGCGTTAGCCAATAAAACACAAAGAGGTTGGTGGCTAAAATCCAAAGCGTGCCTCCGAAAGTGCCCGTGTATTCATACCATTGAATCCATTTTGGATAATCGCCAAACACATTCCCTAAATTGAGCCACGGCCAAGAAAAATCCCAAATTAAATGAAACTTCTCAAAGCTTATCCACAAACAAAGGAAAAATAACAAACTTATCTTTGGTGAAAATTTTTTGGCAACCACATGGTACAAAAGAAACAACAAACTCATCAACAAAGCGTTGACCAAAACAGCAAAAAACATCCCAAACCCGGAAGCATAATAGAGCCACCAAGTTGTAATGGCATTCCACGTAACAAAGGTGAGGTACGCTAAAATCCAAACTTTGAACTTTACTTTAGTAGCCGTTTGTCGAAGACTAAATTCTGCATAAAACAACGGAACAAAAGCTATGAAAATAAACAAAGGAAAACCATAAGTAGGCCAACTCAAAGCCAATAAAAGTCCCGACAACAGAGAAAGTACCCATGGGTTTTGTAGTGTTTTTTCCATGCTATCTAAAAATATTTAAGTCAACTTTTAACGAAAAAACGTTAGAATACAGAGCAGCGCTTTTATTTCCCAAATCCGTCAAAGCATAATCGATTTGAATCCCGTTGTATTTGAATCCGAGGCCAATATTTGGCTGAAAACTCAATTTGCTAGTATTGTCAATTTGCGTAATATTTTGAAAATTCCCGAAACCAGTTCGCAGAAAAACCAAATCGGTATACCCAAATTCTAACCCAACTGCTGGTGCAATGCTCACAAAATCGGAAGCAATAAGATCATTGGTTTTGGCAAACTCCATGTTCAAATTCATAGCCGCCAAAAAGGTATAGTCGTAATGGTATTCGAATTTTTTAGAAATTCCGAATTGCGCTTTGGGCAACGTAATCTCAGTGCTCTCCGGTAAATCTTGATTCTGACCTGGAATGGCATTTTTAATCTTAGCATATTCCGTTTCGTTGATGTTCCATACATTATAGGTAGTAGTGATGTCGCGCAACATTAATCCAATATTCCAGTCGTTGTGTTCAAATTTCAAACCTACATCTACACCAAAACCCCAAGAATTGGCAAACTTTCCAATGATACGTCGAATTACTTTGGCATTTACCCCATAGTGCAAACCATCAAGCGGTAATTTCCGCGCATAAGAAAAGGTAAAACCATAGTCGGCCGTAGAGAATTTACTGACACGGTTGTAATCAATAGTACCTTGTGTATCAATCAATTCGGTGGTATTCAAAATGTCATCTACACCAAATCGAATTAAGGAAATTCCCCAAGCGCTTCGTTCGTCAATTGGCTTGGCATAAGCGGCATAATCGTACTGAGCTATATTGGCAAAATAACTCGAATGCATCAAAGCGACTTGTCCGTCTTCGAGTGCTAACAAACCTGCTGGATTCCAATACACGGCGTTGACATCATTCGAACTGGACGTTACAGTATTTGCCATTCCTAATGCGGCGGCATCGACACCAATATTCATGAATTCGTTAGAGTATTTTCTAACAGCTTGAGAATGTACCAGAGAACAAACAAGGAAAAAGGCAATTAAAAAGTGTTTCTTCAAAGCAAGTTTTTTTTACAAACGGATGTTTGTCTTTTTTTTTTCAAAAATATACAATTTTACTGAGGTTATTTCTTCTGTTCGTCAAATATATGGAGAGAAAGCAGCCTCAATTTCCAAATCTCTACAAAAAAACGTGCTTCTCTTTAACTTATTGTACTAAATTTGTTTTTCATAATTTTTTTCAAAATGACAATAAAAAAACACATTCCTAATTTACTAACGCTTCTTAATTTATTTAGCGGTTGTGTAGCAATAGTATTGACAGCCAACCATAACTTCTTGGTCGCATTTTGGATGGTCAGTTTGGGAATCTTTTTTGATTTTTTTGATGGTTTCTTTGCAAGATTGTTCAAAGTTGCTGGTCCGTTAGGATTGCAATTGGATTCATTAGCTGATATGGTAACCAGCGGCGTTGTACCTGGATTTGTAATGTTTCAGTTATTAAGTGCAACGGGAGTAAATCCGTACGTGCCCTATTTAGGATTTATCATTACGGTGGGTTCTTGTTATCGGTTGGCTAATTTTAATATTGATACGAGACAAACCAGTTCTTTTATAGGATTGCCAACACCAGCGAACACCCTTTTTATCATGAGTTTGCCTTTGGTGTTGAGTAGTTCCGATTCGATTTTAGTTTTGGAAGTCCTCACTAATCCATTCGTTCTACTTGCCATAACATTTTTTAGTGCTTTTGTTATGAATGCTGAAATGCCGCTTTTTTCCCTTAAAATCAAAAGCTTTCAAATCAAAGACAATCTGCTACAATTCGGATTTTTGGCGTCGTCGCTAGTGTTGCTAGCGTTGCTTCATTATATTGGAATTCCATTGGTGATTTTACTTTACATTTCTTTGTCGATGATTGCTAATAAATTCAAGTCGGCTAAGGAATAACCATGAATAAACTCCTATTCCGAAAGAAAGCCCCCTTCAATAAGGAAGTGTTTTTTTGGAGAAGTAAATGTGGAAGCCTTTTCTTAGGAACAAATTCTTTATTGTTGCTAGTGTTCGTTGGGTAGTATTACCGTAACGGATTGGCTTATTTTTTAGGTTTTAAGTCGAATAAAATCCTACAAAAAAAGAAGCCAAACATATTATAGGATGTTCGAAACTATCAAGTTCTGAGTAGATACGAAGACAAAGGAGTGGGTTTTGATGTCTCGCACTACCAAGGAGTAATCCCTTGGGATGCTATTCATTTGGCCCAAATACTTCTTGCCATTGAATTAGAGATTTACTTAGGAGCAGGCAAAAAGTAAAGTAGCCCAAAAATCAAAGCCAGTATAATAAGAAAGACTAGCACTGATTTACGATTGGCAAAATTAAGAGTAAAACCCATCCATGCTGCGCGCTTGGGAGGAAAAATACGCTGGTCTTCTGGATTGTAATAAAACAGCCCGAACTTCCAATTGTTTGGGTCTTTGTGCCAACGTTCGAGGGTTTCTTGATCAGGATTTTCCATAAAACAAAGCTACTAGTTCATTATCGTAAATTAAAACTCCAATTTCTTTTTTCGCAACTCAAAATTCTGACCCAAATACACACGTCGTACCATTTCATCTTCTACCAATTCTTCCGGAATTCCGGCTTTTAAAATACCTCCTTCAAACATCAAATAGGTTTTATCTGTGATAGCAAGGGTTTCTTGAACGTTGTGGTCGGTGATTAGAATTCCGATGTTTTTGTTCTTCAACTGTGCTACAATTCGTTGAATGTCTTCCACCGCTACGGGGTCAACGCCTGCGAAGGGTTCATCTAATAAAATAAACTTCGGATCGGTTGCCAAACAACGCGCAATTTCAGTTCTACGGCGTTCACCACCGGAAAGCAAATCCCCGCGATTGGTGCGAATGTGCTGCAAACCAAACTCTTCGATGAGCGATTCCATTTTAGCGTGTTGCTCTTCTTTGGTATGTTTGGTCAATTGCAATACGCTCAAAATATTGTCTTCGATGCTCAACTTTCGAAACACTGAAGCTTCTTGCGCCAAATAGCCAATCCCTTGTTGGGCTCGCTTGTACATCGGATAATCGGTAATTTCCAGATCGTCTAAGTAAATGTTGCCACTGTTGGGTTTTACCAAACCTACAATCATGTAGAAAGAAGTAGTTTTCCCAGCACCATTTGGTCCTAAAAGTCCCACAATTTCTCCTTGATTCACTTCTACTGAAATGCCTTTGACGACGGTTCGCTTTTTATAGGTTTTGACTAAATTTTCGGCTCTTAAAATCATAGTTCGATTTTTAGATTATTGGATGTTTAACTTCTCGATTCGACACAAATAAACGAATAAACCGGTGTTCAAAATCGAAATTAACAATAGATTAATTATTTTTTAGTTTCTAAAGCTTCCCAAAATTCGTAAGCTCTTCGTAAATGGGGAATGACTATCGTACCTCCCACTAAGGTTGCAATTCCCATAGCTTCCATCATTTCTTCTTTAGAAACACCTTCATTATAAGAGGTTTCCAAATGGTATTTGATGCAATCGTCGCAACGTAAAACGGTAGAAGCAACAAGGCCTAACAATTCTTTGGTTTTTACATCTAAAGCACCGGCAGCGTATGCATTGGTGTCTAAATTAAAAATACGCTTGACAATTTTATTGTTATCGGCCAATAACTTTTCGTTCATCTTAGCGCGATAATCATTGAATTCCGTTACAATATCAGCCATTTTCTTTGAGTTTTTTATTATATACCAGTACCGATATAAAGATGCTCGCTTCGTAAATTAGTAACATTGGAATGGCTACAATTAACTGACTCACCACATCAGGAGGGGTCACAATAGCGGCTACGATTAGAATAATCACAACGGCATATTTCCAATACTTTCTTAGGAATTTTGGTGTAACCAATCCTAATTTGGTCAGAAAAAAAATAATAATAGGCAATTCGAAAAACAAACCGCTGGCGATGACCGAGGTTTTAATCAAGCCAATATAGGAATACAAACTGAATTGATTCTTGACTATATCACTAACTTTAAAAGTAGCAAAGAAATTCACCGACATAGGAATGACCACAAAATAGCCAAACAAAACGCCTAAGAAAAACAAAAGCGAAGCGACAAATACGAATAGTTTGGCACTTTTTCGTTCTTTTTCATACAAGGCCGGACTAATAAAAGACCACAAAAGCCATAAAATATAAGGGAAAGCTAGGATAAAACCAGTCGTTATACAAATCCACACTAAAATATTGACCTGACCTTCCATATCGGTATTTTGAATAATGAAAGGCAAGCTCTCCACGCAAATACTATCTTTAAAACCTACATAATGTGACAAGTCGCAAAAGAAAGTATAGGTCACAAAGTCGACACGAGTAGGACCGAAAATAATAGTATCGAAGACATAGTCACTAATAAAGAAAGTAACAGTAGCCATTATGATTACTGCAATGGTAGCGCGCACTAAAATCCATCTTAGTTCTTCAAGATGATCCAAAAAAGACATTTCGCTAAGGTTTTTATTTTTCTTAGCCATTATACGATACCCTCTTTTAAAATATCGTGTAAGTGCAATACGCCTTTATATTCTCCATGGTTTACTACGACTAACTGAGTAATGGAAAAATCTTCCATGATATTGAAAGCGTCTACAACCATAGCATTCGATTCGATTACTTTAGGGTTTTTAGTCATAATATCTTGAGCGGTAACATCGGCTAGAGAGTCGCGATGACTTAGCATTCTTCGAATATCACCATCGGTAATAATCCCAACAACTTTATTGTTTTCTACTACAGCGGTAACTCCCAATCGTTTTTCTGAAATTTCAAAAATAACTTTTTTAATAGGTGTTTCTGGAGAAACGCTAGGTTTTAAAGTGTTTCCAAGCATATCGGATACGCGAAGCAATAATTTTTTACCTAAGGCACCACCGGGATGGAATTTTGCAAAATCAGTCGCTGTAAAATTTCGAAGTTCCATCAAGCAAACAGCCAAAGCATCGCCCATGACCAATTGCGCAGTAGTGCTGTTGGTCGGTGCTAGGTTGTTCGGACAGGCTTCTGCTTCCACCGTAGTATTTAAAACCAAATCGGAATTCTTAGCCAAAAAGGAAGTAGTATTTCCAGTAATTGCGATTAAAGTTTCCGCGTACTGTTTTAAGAAGGGAACCAAGATTTTAATCTCGGGACTGTTGCCGCTTTTGGAAATGCAAATTACCACATCGTCTTTTTGAATCATCCCTAAATCGCCGTGGATAGCTTCAGACGCATGCAAAAATAGCGACGGTGTTCCTGTAGAATTCATCGTTGCAACAATTTTTTGAGCAATGATGGCGCTTTTGCCAATACCGCTAACAACCAACCTGCCTTTGCAATGGAAGATTGCTTCTACCGCTTCCGCAAAAGAAAGGTCGATATAATCGGCCAATTTTTTTATAGACTCACTTTCCGAAAGAATCGCTTTTTTAGCTGTTGAAAGTATATTTTCTTTGATGTTCAAAACAGAATTTTATAAAATTTGTGTGTGTAAAAGAAAGTTGTATCTTTATGTGGTGCAAATTTATACAAAATACTATTAACAAAGAATGAATTCAAACGAAATTGACATACACAAAGAACTAAAAAAGTATTTTGGTTTTAATCACTTTAAAGGTCTTCAAGAACAAGTTATAAAAAGCATCCTAGCCAAAAACAACACCTTCGTGATAATGCCTACCGGCGGCGGAAAATCACTTTGTTATCAATTACCTTCACTTGTGCAAGAAGGCACAGCGATTGTAGTTTCTCCATTAATTGCATTAATGAAAAATCAAGTAGATGCTATCCGAAGTGTTTCTTCCGAAAATGGCATTGCTCATGTCTTGAATTCCTCTCTTACAAAAACAGAAATTACGCAAGTAAAAAAAGACATTACTTCAGGACTAACTAAATTGCTTTATGTTGCCCCAGAATCGCTAACGAAAGAAGAATATGTAACCTTTTTAAAAACAGTGCCTATTTCTTTCGTTGCCATTGATGAGGCCCATTGCATTTCTGAATGGGGACATGATTTTCGCCCGGAATACCGCAACTTGCGCCAAATTATTAAACAATTAGGGGATGTTCCCGTAATTGGTTTAACAGCCACGGCTACACCGAAGGTTCAAGAAGATATTTTGAAAAACCTAGACATGTCTGATGCAACTACGTTTAAAGCATCGTTCAATCGACCAAATTTATTTTACGAGGTACGTACCAAAACTAAAAATATTGAATCGGACATCATTCGATTTATCAAGCAGCACAAAGGAAAATCCGGAATTATTTATTGCCTAAGTCGTAAAAAAGTAGAAGCTATTGCTGAGGTTTTGCAAGTGAATGGCATTAGCGCCGTACCGTATCATGCTGGTTTGGATGCCAAAACTAGAGCCAAACATCAAGACATGTTCCTAATGGAAGATGTAGATGTAGTGGTAGCCACGATTGCATTCGGAATGGGGATCGACAAGCCCGATGTGCGCTTTGTAATTCACCATGATATTCCAAAATCACTAGAAAGCTATTACCAAGAAACAGGTCGAGCAGGTCGTGATGGCGGAGAAGGCTATTGTTTGGCTTACTATTCCTATAAAGATGTCGAGAAGCTTGAAAAATTTATGTCTGGAAAACCGGTAGCGGAACAAGAAATTGGGTTTGCGTTGCTTCAAGAAGTAGTCGCTTATGCCGAAACCTCCATCTCCCGCCGTAAGTTCTTATTGCATTATTTCGGAGAAGAGTTCGATAGCGAAACTGGGGAAGGGGCTGATATGGACGACAATGTTCGGAATCCAAAAACTAAAGTAGAAGCTAAAGATCAGGTGGTGAAATTACTGGAAGTAGTGAGCGATACCAAACATTTATACAAATCCAAAGAAGTAATTTATACCTTAATTGGTCGCGTGAATGCGATGATAAGCGCACACCGAACGGACACGCAGAAGTTTTTTGGCATTGGAAAAGATTTCGAAGAACGGTATTGGATGGCTTTAATTCGTCAAATACTTGTGGATGGTTTGTTATCCAAAGACATTGAAACCTACGGTATTCTGAAAGTTACCGAAAAAGGTCTCGACTTTATTAAAAAACCAGTGTCGTTCTTAATGTCGGAGGACCACGAATACAACGAATCGGAAGACGAAGCCATAGAAACGGCAGCAAAATCTTCCGGAACGGCTGACGAGACCTTGATGGCCATGTTGCGCGATTTAAGAAAAAAAGTTTCCAAAAAGTTAGGCGTCCCACCATTTGTGGTTTTTCAAGATCCTTCTCTAGAAGATATGGCATTGAAATACCCCATTACCATTGATGAACTCACCAATACGTATGGTGTAGGAGAGGGGAAAGCTAAAAAATACGGAAATGAATTTGTAGCGTTAATCAGCCGCTATGTAGAAGAAAATGACATCATTCGTCCGGATGATTTGGTCGTAAAATCTACTGGAGCCAACTCGGCCAACAAACTTTACATCATTCAAAACATCGATCGTAAATTATCCTTAGACGATATCGCTTCCGCTAAAGGAATGAATATGGACACGTTGATCAAAGAAATGGAACAGATTGTTTATTCTGGAACCAAACTCAATATCAAATATTGGATTGATGAAATGCTAGACGACGATCAGCAAGAAGAAATTCACGACTATTTCATGGAATCAGAAACCGATAAAATAGAGGAAGCTCTCAAAGAATTTGATAGAGAATACGATATTGATGAATTGCGCTTGATGCGAATTAAATTTATTAGTGAAGTAGCCAATTAAGTAGCCAATCCTAATACGGAAAGTTGTAGGTGTCAAGTGAAATTCTTGCTGCTTACGACTTTTTTGTTTCGTAAACTTCGCCTCGATGCGGCTTCAAAACATCGCGAACAAGGATCATTTTCGCTTCAGGAACTACTATATAAGCTATGGCATAGCCTTCATTCTTGACTTCAAAACCGGTGATTTGGATTTCCAATTTTTCTGAAACGATGAATTCTTTCA
>CALPUN020000067.1 GCA_943326765.2 Bifidobacterium breve
CAAACGCACTTGCATTTTAGTAGACCGAAACAGTTCTAAAAGCCGTATGGAAGTTTTTAACCGCGCTCAAAAAAGGCTGCATCAAGGATTGAGCATTTGTATTTTTCCCGAAGGCGGAGTTCCAAGTGACGAAAGTATTCTATTGGACGAGTTCAAAGATGGGGCATTTCGATTGGCGATTGAGCATCAAATCCCGATAGTTCCGATTACATTTTTCGACAATAAAAAACGATTTTCTTATACTTTTTTTAGCGGTAGCCCCGGATTGATGCGCGTAAAAGTGCATCCGCTAGTACCAACGACAGGAAAAAAGATTGAAGATAAAAAAGACATCAAGGAAATTAAAGAACAGGTAAAGACTATTATTTACGATTCTCTTTTTCAAGCACAAAAAAACCCGAAATAAATCGGGTTTCTTTTTTTATGCGTTATTTTCTTTGATACGAGCTTTAATTTTTTGCTCTAATTCATCTGCTAATTCAGGATTGTCTTTGATAAGTGCTTTTACTGCATCACGACCTTGTCCTAATTTGGTTTCGCCGTAACTAAACCAAGAACCTGCTTTTTTGATGATTTCAAATTCGACCGCTAAATCTAAAATCTCCCCGGTTTTAGAAATACCTTCCCCATACATGATGTCAAATTCTGCGATTTTGAATGGCGGCGCTACTTTATTTTTAACCACTTTTACTTTGGTTCTATTTCCAATTACATTATCTCCATCTTTAATTTGAGAAGATCTACGAATATCCAAACGAACCGAAGCGTAGAATTTCAATGCATTTCCACCTGTAGTAGTTTCGGGATTTCCGAACATTACGCCAATTTTTTCTCTTAACTGGTTGATGAAAAACACAGTACAATTCGTTTTGCTAATAGTTCCTGTTAGTTTTCTTAGAGCTTGCGACATTAATCGGGCATGAAGTCCCATTTTGGAATCCCCCATTTCGCCTTCAATTTCACTTTTTGGAGTTAAAGCCGCAACCGAGTCGATCACCACAATATCAATGGCCCCCGAACGAATTAAATTTTCAGCGATTTCTAAAGCTTGTTCCCCATTGTCGGGCTGAGACATGATTAAGTTTTCTATATCAACGCCTAGTTTTTCAGCATAATTTCTATCAAAAGCATGTTCTGCGTCGATAAAAGCAGCAATACCTCCCGCTTTTTGAGCTTCGGCAATAGCGTGTAAAGTTAGCGTGGTTTTCCCAGACGATTCAGGCCCATAGATTTCAATTACTCTTCCTCTAGGATATCCGTTGACGCCCAAGGCCAAATCCAACCCTAATGATCCAGAAGAAATGGTCTCCACTTCCTCAACGGCTTTGTCTCCCATCTTCATGACGGTGCCTTTTCCGTAGGTTTTGTCTAGTTTGTCTAGTGTTAATTGTAATGCTTTTAATTTTGCTTCTTTTTCTGAACTCATCTTTTCCTTCATTTATATTGCACTTATTTTTCGTAAAAATAGGGTTTTTTTCCCAAGTGACAAGAGTCGATTTTACAGTTTTTGAAAATGTTTTCAGTACTGTTTTTTGGAAATAAAGAAAGGGTTATCCCCCTTCGTTTTTTAAAATAGTTGCCCATTTTTCAAATTTGGTTTGGTCTTTCAATTCAAAAAAAGTTTGGGCCATATCGAGGGCCATTTCTCTTTTTTGAGTACCGTTTTCACAATGGGCGATGCCTTTTTCATAGGTTTTCTCAGCCTCGTCCAGTTGATTATTTTTAATAAGAGAAAATCCCAGTTCGCGATACAGCATAACATTTTTAGAATCAAAAGTCAAAGCCTCCTTTAAAATGCAAATCGCTTTTTCATATTGAAAAGTGGCGTTGTAAGCATAAGCCAATTCAAAAGCCGCGTTTTTAGTTTTGGAGTTTTTAGCATACGCTTTTTCGAGAAAGGGAATGGCCAAATTACTTTTTCCAATGGCGTTGTATTGGTAGCCTTTTAGAACCAAGTCGGTTCCCGTTTTTTCGACATTTTCAAATAATTGCAACCATTCGGGCATTTTTGGCAAATGCAATTCGTGGATTTCAGTTGGAGACAACAAGGCTACTAAAGGCGCTTGGGGGTCTAATTGTCTTTTTACAAGATATTTTGCAGCGGGGTTTAAAAAGCACCACTTTCCTTGTCGGTCTTTTGTTAGTGTATTTTCAAAAATAAAGGTAAATCCGAGAATTTCATCCAAATAAATGTAGCCTAAAACAGATTCATGCTCCGGCTCTTTTTGAGGCAAAACAACCCAATGGTCTACGGCGTCGAAATAATTGGTATGGAAAATAGTATTGGGTTGTTTGTTGTTTTGCCCTAAAAGATAAGTTTGAAAAAAAACAATACTGGCGAGTATGTAAAGTTGTTTTGGCATGTTAGCGATCTGAATTTAGGATTGTATACTCAAACTTAGAAATTAATCAAACCGCCATGCTGTAGATTTTCTGCCTAAAATGTTAATTTTTTTAATATCGGCTAAAAAACAAACCGCTTTTCAGGGACTTATTTTCCTTTATTTAAAAGAAAAAATATTTTCTTACTTTTGCTAATAATTTTTAAAATGGAAAAAATAATCTCATATCCTTTATCAGCCATAGCGATGCTATTGTTTTTATTGACGTTGGTTGTTTTCCATCCAATACAATGGCTATGCTTCAATGTTTTTGGCTACCAAGCACACAAAAAAAGCGTCGATTATTTGAACTTTTGTTTGGTCCGAATCGGGCATCTTTTAGGAACAACCTACACATTTGAAAATCGGAATCTTATTCCAAAAAATGTTCCTTTAATTATTGTAGCCAACCACCAAAGTTTGTATGACATTATTGGAATCATTTGGTTTTTACGAAAATTCCACCCGAAATTCGTTAGCAAGAAAGAATTGTCTAAAGGAATTCCGAGTGTTTCCTATAATTTAAGACATGGAGGTTCCGTTGTGATTGATCGAAAAGACCCCAAACAAGCCATTCCGGTCATTAAGGCCCTAGCAGAATACATCGAATTACACCACCGTTCGGCGGTAATTTTTCCGGAAGGCACCCGAAGTAAAACCGGCGTCCCAAAAGAATTTGCTCAAAGCGGGTTGAAAATATTATGCAAATATGCGCCCTCCGCCTACGTGGTTCCCATAACGATTAACGATTCGTGGAAATTTGTAAAATTTGGTTTTTTCCCGTTTGGTTTAGGAAATCGCCTTACCTTTACAGTCCACAAACCAATGGCAGTCAAAGATTTTACCTTTGAAGAAATTATGCAAAAAACCGAAGCCGCAGTGGTTCAGGGAATAAAATTATAAAAACAGTACAATGTCTATAAAAAACATGCGTCTAGAAGTCATGCAATTTCTAGAAAACAAAGTAGAAGGATTCATGGATCAATACTTGATTCCAGTTGATAAAATTTGGCAACCTTCCGATTTTTTACCCAATTCTGAAAGCGAAACTTTTTTTGAAGAAGTTAAAGAGTTGCGAGAATTAGCCAAAGATTTGCCTTACGATTTTTGGGTAGCCATGGTGGGTGATACGATTACTGAAGAAGCATTACCAACCTACGAATCTTGGTTAATGGATGTAGAGGGTGTTGATAATGTAGAACGCAATCCATGGGCGAAATGGGTCCGTCAATGGACTGGAGAAGAAAACCGCCACGGAGACCTATTAAATAAATATTTGTACTTGTCTGGACGTGTCAATATGCGCGAGGTTGAGATCACCACGCAACATTTGATTGCCGATGGCTTCGATATCGGAACCGGAAGAGATCCGTACAAGAACTTTGTTTACACTTCGTTCCAAGAATTGGCTACTTATGTTTCGCACAATCGTGTTTCGCAGTTGGCTAAAAGTTATGGCGATAATAAATTGTCGAAAATGTGCAAAATGATTGCGGGTGATGAAATGCGTCACCATCATGCGTATAGCGAATTTGTTACTCAAATCTTTAAAGTCGATCCGAGCGAAATGATGTTGGCTTTCAATTACATGATGCGCAATAAAATCACCATGCCCGCCGGATTTTTGAGAGAATCTGGAGAAAAAATAAGTTCCGCCTTTGAGCAATTTTCAAATTCGGCACAACGAATCGGAGTGTATACCGCCCATGATTATGTGGAAATCATGCAAAAATTAATTGACAAATGGGAAATCGATAAAATTACCGGACTAACGGATGAAGCCGAAAAAGCTCGAGATTATTTGATGAAATTACCCGGAAGAATGGCTAAAGTTTCCGAAAGATTGGTCGTGCCTGCGGACTCTTTCATTTTCAAATGGGTTGAGCCTGCCGTAGCACGATAGCAAACTTTTAAAAACCAATACTAATGTTGAATGATGAAGTGACCTCACTTTAAATTCAGCATTTTTTTCTAAAGGATATGATAGCAACCGATTTAATTTCGAATACCATTCTTTTTGTAAAACAACAATTGGCTGATGCCGAAGGTGGACACGATTGGTTTCATATCGAACGGGTATATAAAAATTCTTTGTTATTGCTGCAGAAGGAAACCTGTGATGAAACGGTGGTGAAACTTGGCGCCTTGTTGCACGACATCGCCGACAGTAAATTTCACAATGGTGACGAAACTATAGGTCCAAAAACAGCGCGGGTTTTTTTAGAAAAAGAAGAAGTAGGGGAAGAAACCATCACGCACGTTCTCCACATTATAGAAAACATTTCGTTTAAAGGCGGTAATTTTGAAAAGCAATTCCACTCCAAAGAACTCGATATTGTGCAAGACGCCGATCGATTAGACGCGCTTGGGGCTATCGGAATAGCGAGAACCTTCAATTATGGAGGATTTAAAAATCGGCCACTCTACAATCCTCAGATTCCACCCAACCTGCACATGACCAAAGACGAATACAAATCGAATAGCGCTCCTACACTGAATCACTTTTATGAAAAACTCTTGCTGTTGAAAGACAAAATGAATACCGAAACCGGGAAGCAAATGGCAAAAGAACGCCATCATTTCATGGAGTTGTTTTTATCGCAGTTTTATGCGGAATGGGACGGGGAGAAATAAAATAAATAATTTTACCTTATAAATTTATTTTCCCTTAAACACGGCTTTTCTTTTTTCTAAAAACGCAGTAGTTCCTTCTTTAAAATCTTCCGTTCCGAAACACTTTCCAAAGGCTTTTATTTCGGAGTCATAGCCATCAACACCGTCTTTAAAATTAGCATTCACCGCTTTAATCGCTTGCCCAATTGCTACAGGAGAATTTTTCATAATGCGTTCAGCGATGTTTTTGCAGAAATCTAAAAGTTCGGATTGAGGCACTACATGGTTCACTAATCCCACTCGGTAAGCATCGTCAGCAGTAATCATTCCGGCAGTCATAATCATTTCCATGGCGCGACCTTTTCCAATCAATTGTGGTAAACGTTGGGTGCCGCCATAACCCGGAATGACACCGAGCGACACTTCAGGCAACCCCATTTTAGCATTGTCTGAGGCGACTCTAAAATGACAAGCCATAGCCAATTCTAATCCGCCGCCGAGCGCAAAACCGTTGACCGCCGCAATGACAGGCGTTTTTAATTTTTCTACAAAATCGAACAAAAGTTCTTGCCCTTGAGCCGCTAATTGTGCGCCTTCTTCTACCGAAAATTGGGCAAATTCAGCAATGTCAGCACCCGCTACAAAAGCCTTTTCGCCACTTCCTGTTAAAAGGATGACCCGAATGGCAGTATCGAGTTCTAAAACGTTGAACGCATGATGCAATTCTTGAATAGTTTCTTTGTTCAGTGCGTTGAGTTTAGTTGGTCGGTTAATGGTAATCGTAGCCAAAGCATTTTCTGCCGCCACTAAAATATTGGAGTAGTTCATATCATTTTAAGGTTTAATTAATGGAAGCGCTACCGTAAATGTGGTTCCTTTTCCGTAGGCTGTTTCAAAAGTAATGGTTCCTTTGTAATTTTCAATAATGTTTTTTATTATTCCGAGCCCGAGCCCCATACCGCTATTTTTAGTGGTGAATTTGGGTTCAAAAATGTGATTGATGTTTTGTTCTTCGATCCCAACGCCGTTATCTTTTACTAAAATCAAAACTTCATTGGACGTTCTTTTTACAGAAACCAAAACCGATTTTTCAGCTTGCTGTTCCGGAATGGCCTGAATCGCATTTTTAACCAAGTTGGTAATGATTCGGATCAATTGCGTGCGATCCATGATGGAAATAATTTCGGTTTCATCGCTTTCAAAAACCAGAAAATCTTCATTGAATAGATCCAGCGTCAACTCGACCACATCCACCACATTTAAGGTTTCGTTTTGTTGCGCCGGCATTGAAGCAAAATTCGAAAATGCCGAAGCCACCGAACTCATCGTATCAATTTGTTGGATTAAAGTTTCGGAATAATCTTTTAATTTTTGCTTCAAATCGGGGTCGTTGGCATCAAATTTTCGGTGGAAACTTTGTACCGTTAACCGCATCGGCGTTAAGGGGTTTTTGATTTCGTGGGCGACTTGTTTTGCCATTTCCCGCCAGGCTTCTTCCCGCTCGCTTTGGGCTAATTTTAAGGCGCTTTGCTCCAATTCATCGACCATTCCGTTATAAGCTTTGATCAGCAAATTAATCTCTTTGCTGTTGGCTTCCAAGACAATTTTTTCGTTCTTCTGATTCAAACTCGTTTCTCGTAATTTGTCGGAAATGGTTTTTAAAGATTGTGTAATGTAAGTCGAAAGAAAATACGCCAAAGCAAAAGCAATCAGCAACATGAACGTATAAACTTGACCCAAGCGGATTAGAAAACTTTGCAATTCATTTTCGTAAAAACCGTCGTCTTCCACATATGGCAAGTTTAAAATCCCAAGCGGTTTGAATTTCTCGTCCTTAATTTGACTGTAAGAAGAACGGTTGCGAACGCCGTCAATGTTCTTAATATCAACGTAGCGTTTTTCGATGGAAGATTGCACTAATTTCAGAATGTATTTCGGAATGGGCGGCGAAACACTATCGATAGAAAATGCCGCTTTCGATGATTTTAGTAGTTTCCCGTTTAAACTGTAAATGTTGATTTCAAGATTGTGAATTTGAGCCAATTCATGAATTTTATCTTTGAATATCAACCCTAAATTACGAGTGGTTAATGGATAAGTTGTTGTGGAAAGTACGTAATTGATATGCTCTTTAATGGCGGTTTCTTTCCGCTCTAAGCGCTCCTGATGGTATTCTTTGGCTTCGTTTTTAAACTGAATAATTGATATGGAAGCCATTAAAAGGGAGGCAATCAAAATCAATACAATCATCGAAAGGAAAATCCGAATTCGTAAGGAAAGCATCGACATTTTGAAACCTGCAGCCATATTTAGGATTGATTTCGTTCTCGAATTTTTTTGTAGAATTTAAAGCCGAGCATGATTAACACGGAAAACAAGATGATGCCAACAACACCATAAATCCAATTGACCGCATTTTTTAAGATTACGAGAAAAACAACGGCAAAAAGAATAATCGTCGCGCCTTCATTCCACAAACGCATAAAATTAGAGCTGTGTTTGACTTCACCGCGTTGCAATTGCAAATACATTTGGTGGCATTTCCCATGATACAAATACAAAAGAAAGACAAATCCCAATTTCACATGCATCCAAGGCATCAGCAACCAAGCTTTTCCCAAGTCGGTGAAAAATAGCATCCAAAACGCAAAAATACTGGCTAAAATCGCAGACGGCCAAGTAATAATGTACCACAACCGATACGTCATGATTTGATATTGCTTTTGTAGAATTTCTTTATCAGGAGAAGGTTTTTCGGAGGCTTCAATTTGATATACAAACAACCGAACAATATAAAACAATCCTGCAAACCAAGTGATTACAAAGATGAGGTGCAATGATTTGAGGTAATTGTATTGTTCCATTTTGTTTTTTATTTAACACGAATTTCACAAATTAGCACGAATTTGATTCGTGAAAATTAGTAAAATTCGTGTTGAAATTTATTTATTTGCCCAATCTTTAATCCAATCGGCGACAACGCCACACCATTCATCACCATCATTCATGCACGGAATCGCCATAAACTCCTCGCCGCCATGTTCTTTAAATTGATGGTTGGCTTCCATGGCAATCTCTTCTAAAGTTTCCAAACAGTCTGAAACGAAAGCTGGAGTAACTACGGCTAATTTCTTAATGCCGTTTTCGGGCATTTTATTGACTTCAACATCGGTGTAAGGGGTCAACCATTTGTCACCAGCCAAACGAGATTGAAAAGTTTGGCTGTATTTTCCTTCTGGAATACCCAAAAGTTTTACGACTTGCCTGGTAGTTTCATAACATTGATGACGGTAACAAAATTCATGAGCAGGCGAAGGCGTGTTGCAACAAGAACCGTCAATTTTGCAATGCGATTTGGTAATGTCGGTTTTGCGTATGTGACGCTTTGGAATACCATGATATGAAAACAACAAATGGTCGTATTCAAAAGTGTCCAAATGACTTTTGATAGAATTCGCTAATGCTTTGATGTAATCGGGTTTGTTGTAAAATGCGGGTACAATAGTGAATTTCATTTCCGGGAAATGCTTCTGACGCAATTCTTCGGCCAACACTAAAATGGTGGTCGTGGATGCCATCGCATGTTGTGGATACAAAGGAAAAAGCATCACTTCGGTTACGCCTTTGTCTTTCAATTCTTGCAACCCTTTTAAAATAGACATGCTGCCATAACGCATAGCCAAAGCCACGGGAACGGTCACATTTGCTTGTACTTTTTGATGCATTCGTTGGGAAATAACTACTAAAGGCGACCCTTCTTTCCACCAAATTTTGGCATAAGCCGCAGCGGATTTTTTTGGTCGAGTTTGTAAAATAATCCCTCGAACCAATAGTGCTCGCAATAAGAATGGTACGTCGATCACGTATTTATCCATTAAAAATTCATCTAAATACGGCTTTACATCTTTTGGGGTTGGACTTTCTGGCGATCCTAAATTGACTAATAATACTCCTTTCATGGTTTTTTGTTTTGTCATTCCGCAGAATGAAATAGCGCTTTTTTTTGATTTGGATAAAAGTAAGCAAAGTTCTTTTTATCGAATTGCGATTAACTAAGTTTTATTCGTTGTTTAAACTAGGTGTTGGGGTTGATGGCCATTAAATATTTTTTAGGGGTGGTGGCAAATTTCTTTTTAAATGCTGCAATGAAATGACTTCCGGTACTGTAGCCAATTTTTAAACCCACTTCATTGACGTTATAAGAACCGCTGTCTAACAAGCGTCGCGCATGATCCATTTTATAATCGAATAGAAAGCCATAGACCGTATCGCCATAAATTTGTTTGAAACCCATTTTCAATTTTTTCAACGTCAAACCCACTTCATCCGCTAGTTCTTGCAACCCAGGCGGTTCGGCCAAATTAGCAATAACAATTGCTTTGGCTTTGC
The DNA here is from genome assembly GCA_943326765.2 of Bifidobacterium breve. GTDB lineage: Bacteria > Bacteroidota > Bacteroidia > Flavobacteriales > Flavobacteriaceae > Flavobacterium. The sequence goes on from CALPUN020000067.1 coordinate 9,384, forward strand.
GAATTTTCATCACATTGTCTTCGTCAATTAGGAACGGACATTGTTCGGCATTCGGATCTTCGGAACGATTAAAATACAAACTCAACAATTCGTATCCTTTTCCTTTATAATATAAATTTTTGATGGATGGATGCAGGTTGTAATGAAACAACTGACTTAAAACAATTGCCATGGATGGACTAATGTCGCTCTCGGAATAGTATTTTTTATCTTTATTTTCAACACTTAAAAACGGAATATAATCTGCCTCTGCCGAGAATAGTGCGTGAAATTTTTTGATAGAAACGATTACCGAAATCACCCACGAATTCGGAGCCAATTCTAAATGCAATGGCAGCTCTCGTTGCGGATTATAAAGCAACAAAGCCTTTTCTTCTTTCAAGTCTAGCCCATAACTTCCTTGGTTGAAAATAAATTTAGCGTTGCCTTTAATGCCAAAGTGAAACTGGATTAGCCCTTGCCGAATTTGACGCTCGGCATTAAAAGGGGTATCGTCGTCATTTTGAAACCGGATTAGGGTAAAATCATCTTCAATTGTTATTACTTCCTGAGAACCCATAGCGATGTTTTTTCGTTTCTAATTCAAAATCAAGCAGTTGTTTTATTTAGAATTGTTCTACACAACAATATTCTTAGGGCTTGATTTCAGTGCAAATTTAAAAGAAATAACGAGTTACGGTACATTTTATAGCAAAAATTCGCACAGCGATACAAATAGTACTTTTAGCGTTACTTTTATAAAAAGGATAGGCCTAACTTTGTTTAACTTTCTTGAAAAGGGTATTTATGGAAAATAACAACATATCAAAACACCAGTATTTTTACTCCGTTGGGTTGAGCTACCAAAAAGCAGACGCCGAGATAAGAGGAAAATTCAGTTTAGATGCCCAGGCGAAAACCAGAGTATTGGAACAAGCCAAAGAAGAAGGAATCGAAAGTTTGATTGTAACCTCCACCTGCAACAGAACCGAGATTTATGGTTTCGCAGAACATCCCTTTCAACTCATCAAATTAATTTGCGAAAACAGTAACGGAAGTGTCGAATCGTTTCAAAAAGTGGGTTTTGTTTATAAAAACCAAGAGGCCATCAACCACATGTTTCGCGTGGCTACAGGTTTAGACAGCCAGATTTTGGGTGACTTTGAAATCATTAGCCAATTAAAAATCAGCTTTAACGAATCCAAAACATTTGGATTAATCAACACGTTTTTAGATCGATTAATTAATGCCGCTATTCAAGCAAGTAAAAGAATCAAAAACGAAACCGAAATCAGCTCCGGCGCTACTTCAGTCTCTTTTGCTTCGGTACAATATATTATTAAGAATGTAGAAAATATCGGATCCAAAAGCATTTTACTTTTTGGGACGGGTAAAATAGGTAGGAATACCTGCGAGAATTTAGTAAAGCACACCAAAAACGAACATATTACGCTAATCAATCGAACCAAAGACAAAGCTGAGAAATTAGCTGGAAAATTGAATTTGATTGTTAAAGATTATTCGGAGTTGCATCTCGAACTACAAAAAGCAGATGTGGTGGTGGTAGCTACTGGAGCTCAAAACCCAACAATTGACAAAGCGATTTTGAATCTTAAGAAACCACTTTTGATTTTGGATTTATCGATTCCGAAAAACGTCAATGAAAATGTCAAAGATTTGTTAGGGGTTACTTTAATTCACATGGATCATTTGTCTCAAATGACCGATGAAACGTTAGAGAAAAGAAAAACACACATTCCGGCAGCGGAAGCTATTATTGAAGAAATTAAAGAAGAATTCACCGTTTGGACCAAAGCCAGAAAATTTGCGCCAACCATTCATGCTCTAAAAGAAAAATTGAATGCAATCAAAACATCGGAATTGGATTTTCAAAGTAAAAAAATGACCGATTTTAATGAAGAGCAAGCGGAGATTATCAGCAACCGAATCATTCAAAAAATCACTTCCCATTTTGCCAACCATTTAAAAGACGACAACACCATTGTGGACGAAAGTATTGAGTGGATTGAAAAAGTGTTTCATTTAGAAACGGTTTCTAGATAATGGGGAAAGTAATCCGAATCGGGACACGCGACAGTGAACTTGCCCTTTGGCAAGCCGTTACCGTAGAAAAAAAATTAAACGATTTAGGATACAAAACCGAAATCATTGCCGTCAAATCACAAGGCGACATTTTGCTCGACAAGCCTCTTTACGAACTCGGAATCACCGGAATTTTTACGAAAACATTAGACATCGCCATGATTAATGGAAGTGTGGATATTGCAGTGCACTCAATGAAAGACGTACCAACTGCTCTGCCAAAAGGAATTGTGCAAGCGGCCGTTTTAGAAAGAGCCAATGTCTTTGATATTTTGGTGCATAAAGGCAGTGTTGCTTTTTTAGAAACCAACGCTACCATCGCAACGGGAAGCTTGCGTCGACAAGCCCAATGGTTAAATAAATACCCGCACCATAACCTAGTAGATTTGCGAGGGAATGTGAACACACGAATGCAGAAACTTCAAGATAATTCTTGGAACGGAGCCATATTCGCAGCAGCAGGTCTAGAACGAATTAATTTAAAACCCGAATCTTATCTCAATTTAGACTGGATGATTCCGGCACCAGCACAAGGGGCCATGGTGGTTGTAGCTATGGGCAATGACAATTATTGTTTGGATGCGGTTTCAGAACTCAATGATATCGAAGCCGAAGTTTGTACGCACATTGAAAGACAGTTTTTAAAAACGTTAGAAGGAGGTTGTACCGCTCCAATTGGCGCTATCGCTACGATAGTAGAAGACGATATCGTTTTTAAAGGCGCCTTGTTTTCGCTCGACGGGAGTCGGAAAATAGCCGTTGAAAAAATAGTCCCTATACCAGAATGGAAAAAGTTAGGTTTTTATTCGGCTAAAGAAGTTTTAGAAAACGGCGGCCAACAAATTATGGAGCAGTTGCGAAAAGAATTAAAACCCAAGACATAAAAAGATGGAAGATTTGATTCGCATACTATCCACCAAGAAGCTTTTATCCAATCAAAAGCAATATTTGTTGAATGCGAATTTCTCCGTTGTTGAGGCTGATTTTATCGGAATTAAATTTAATAAATTCGATTTAAAAAAAGATAACGATTTCCTGGTGTTTACAAGCCAAAATGCAGTGGAAAGCGTAATGCAAAATACCGCAATTTTAGAAGAATTGAAACACAAAAAATGCTTTTGTGTTGGTGAAAAAACAAAAGGATTGCTAGAACAAAAAGGGTTTGAAGTTGTTCATTTTTCAGAATATGCCTCCGAATTAGCCTCCATTATTTGCAACCAATATCAAAAAAATAGTTTCACTTTTTTTAGTGGAAACTTAAGAAAAGACATCTTACCCGATTCGATGCAGTTAGCTCAAATTCCATTTGAAGAAATCGAGGTCTATCAAACCGTTCTGAAACCTATTAAA
>CALPUN020000068.1 GCA_943326765.2 Bifidobacterium breve
ATAAACTTAGTGGCAATTTGATTCAAAATTTGTCCTTTATAAGGAATTCCTTTAGGCAAAACCACATCAAAAGCGGAAAGCCGGTCGGTGGCAATCATGACCAAATAAGCGTCATTAATATTGTAAACTTCGCGTACTTTGCCTCTATAGAAAGATTTTTGCTTCGGAAACTGAAAATGGGTACTGGTTAGTGTGTTCATCTAGTAGTGTTGTGGGCACAAAATTAGTTTCTTTGCAAGACAATCACAAAGTTATTTTACTACAAAATTTTGAATTCCGATTAATCGGTATTTTCAATTTGTTTGTAAGCGTCAATAACTTTCTTCACTAAACGGTGTCTTACGATGTCTTTGTCATCTAAATAAATAATACCAATTCCTTCTACATCTTTCAACACTAATATCGCTTCTTTCAACCCTGAGATGGTTCGTCTCGGTAAATCGACTTGCCCTGGGTCGCCCGTAATCATGAACTTGGCGTTTTTTCCCATACGCGTTAAGAACATTTTCATCTGCGAATGGGTGGTATTTTGAGCTTCATCAAGGATTACAAAGGCATTATCAAGGGTTCGTCCGCGCATAAATGCCAAAGGAGCAATTTGAATAATTCCTTTTAAGATGTAATCTTCTAAAGATTGTGGGGGCAACATATCGCGCAACGCATCGTAAAGCGGTTGCATGTAGGGATCTAGTTTTTCTTTCATATCGCCTGGTAAAAAACCGAGGTTTTCCCCTGCTTCTACGGCCGGACGTGTCAAAATAATGCGCTTGACTTGCTTTTCTTTTAATGCTTTGACAGCTAAAGCTACTCCGGTATAGGTTTTTCCGGTACCGGCTGGACCCACGGCAAATACCATATCGTTTTTGTATACGGTATCTACAAGCAATTGTTGGTTGGGCGTCATCGCTTTAATGATTTTGCCGCCTATTCCGTGCACTAAAATCTTATCGTGATCAGGCATTCTTTGTTCGTCTTGCGAATTGCTTTGAATTACGCGTTCAATCACATTGTCATCAATGCGGTTGTATCGCGTAAAGTGCTGCATGAGTCGGTTGAAACGAACTTCGAATTCGTCTAAAACTTCCTTTTCTCCAAACGCCTTGATAGTGGTCCCTCGGGCTACAATTTTTAATTTCGGATAGTATTTTTTAATTGTTTCAAGATGAGAGTCTTGAGCACCCCAAAAATCTTTTGGAGCGATGTCGTGGAGTTCAATGATTCTTTCGTTCAAAAGGAAGTCGTATTAAATTAAAAAATAGTATTTATAATTATTAGCTTTGCATTCAAATTTAATTAGTTTTTAGTTCGGTTTCCTTTTTATTTATAAACAATTTTATGTCAATAATTACCCTAACAACGGATTACGGATTAAAAGACCATTTTGTGGGTGCACTGAAAGGGAAAATCTATTCGGAATATGCGGAAGCCACGATTATAGACATTTCGCACGACATCGATCTATTCAACACCGCTGAAACGGCTTATGTCGTGGGCGCTGCTTATAAGAATTTCCCAAAAGGAACCGTTCACTTAATTGGTGTGGATGCCGAATTGAACAAGGAAAACCAACACATCGCCCTACAATGGAACGACCAGTACTTCGTTTGTGCTGATAACGGCATCCTAAGCATGCTCACCCAAAAAATACTGCCTCAGAAAATAGTCGCCATCAACATTCACGACCGACTGCCAGTAGATGCTACCGATTTGGATGTTTTTGTTACCGTGGCTTGCCATATCGCTAAAGGTGGCTTGTTGAATGTGATTGGGAAAGAAATTCCAGCCTTAAAAGAAGTCACCGAATTGCAACCGCAAATTTCCGTAGATAAAAATTCCATCAAAGGGTACGTCATTTATACCGATCATTTCGGCAATGTCGTAACTAACATTAGTAAATCCCTTTTTTTAGAAATCGCCAAGGGACGTCCTTATGAAATTATGGTATTGGCTAGAATCAATCAAAAACGATCCAGCCCTATTAAAAATATTTGGGCCAAATATTCCGATATTGCTCAAGCTGGAAATTACGATATCAAAAATTATGAAGGCAGTAAATTGGCCATTTTCAATGAAGCAGGCTTTTTAGAAATTGCCATTTTCAGAAGCAATCCGAACAATGTTGGTGGCGCCGCTAGTCTTTTAGGACTGGGCTATCGAGACGCAATCACCGTAAAATTCCTATAAATTGTAAATCCAATATCTTAAATGTTATGTTTGTCAGAATTGTAAAAATGAGTTTTCACCAAGAACACATCCCCGCTTTTTTAGCGAATTTTGACCTCATGAAAACTAAAATACGAAATGCTCAAGGAAACCGGTTCTTAGAATTGTATCAAGACAAAAATGAGGCTGGTATTTTCTTCACTTATAGTTATTGGGAAACCGAACAAGATTTGGAAAACTACCGCCAATCAGAATTGTTTTATGAAGTATGGGCATTTACTAAAAAACTATTCAATGCAAAACCAGAAGCCTGGAGTGTGGATAAATTAGTAAGTTTGCAATAGATTTTGATTTATGATATACGATTTCAGATTTCAGATTTCAGATTTTTGATTTTTGAATTTTGATTTTTGATTTTTGAATTAATACGGATTTGATGATTAAATTAATTTGCTTTTTGAGTGTTGAATTGCTGTTCGTTTTGTTTTTGGTTTACTTGAACAGAAAGTATTTTAGTTCCAAATTATCCAATTTTAAAATGGCTATGATTGCTTCTTTTGTCTTTTATTTGTCGATACTAGCTATCGTCTTTGTTACGAATTATCTCTTGCGAAAAGAATTGGATTCTTTCGATTTAAATGGTGATCATAATTTTTCCATCGAAGAAAGAACTTCCGAACAACAAAAAGCAATGCATCATGTTATTGCAGATACGGGACGTCATTTTGCTTTAATTTTCGGAATACTGTACAGCCTTATTTACTTCCTAATTATAATCCTACCTTTGGCGCTATTTAACAAGCCGAAAAACATCCAATAACCCAATTACCGAATAAACAAATCACGCTCCATGAAAGCAATACTTTTACGAGAAATAAAATCTTTTTTTGGTTCACCTATCGGCTATTTGGTGATTGCTATTTTTCTTTTGCTCAACGGATTGTTTCTGTGGGTTTTTGAAGGTGATTACAACATCTTAAACAGTGGTTTTGCCGATTTGAGTCCGTTTTTTACTATTGCCCCTTGGATTCTTATTTTCCTTATTCCAGCCGTAACGATGCGCAGTTTTTCGGATGAAAAAAAACAAGGCACTTTAGAGTTATTATTGACCAAACCTTTATCGATTTGGCAAATTGTCAACGGCAAGTTTTTAGGCGCTGTGGTTTTAATTGTGATGGCTTTGATACCCACATTAATCTACGTTTATGTCATTTCAAGTTTGGGCATGCCCGAAGGCAACATCGATTTGGGCAGCACTATGGGTTCCTATGTTGGATTGCTTTTTTTAGTAGCCGCTTATGCTGCCATTGGGGTGTTTACTTCTACCCTTTCTGAAAATCAAATTGTGGCGTTTATCCTTTCGGTGTTTTTGTGCTTCTTGCTGTATTTCGCTTTCGACGGCTTGGCTACTTATCTCCCAAGCATGGAAAACTTTATTGCGGCGCTCGGCATGAGCTCTCATTTTAAAAGCATGAGCCGCGGAGTCCTAGATACTAGAGACATTCTTTATTTCGTAAGCATTACCGTTGCCTTTCTTTCGTTGACCGTCTATCAATTAAAATCGTTCCAAGCCTAATGACTACTTCAAAGAAAAATAATCTAAAAAAACTAGGCGTTATATTCTTGCTATTGCTAGTTATTAATGGTGTTGGGAGCCTATTCTTTCATCGTTTCGACTTAACACAAGACCACCGCTATACGCTATCTCAAACTTCATTAAACATTTTAAGTGACATCAAAGATCCATTGGTAATTGATGTATTTTTGAAAGGGCAATTTCCTGGAGAGTTCAAAAAATTGCAAACGGAAACGCAACAAATTCTCGAGGAATTCAAGGCTTACAATAAAAACATCTCCTTTCAATTTGTCAATCCGATTGAGAATGATGAAGAACGCGATACCATCATGCAGTCGTTTATCGAACGGGGTTTAACTCCAGTAAACGTTACCGTTGACGACAAAGGAAAGCAAACGCAAGAAGTAGTTTTTCCTTGGGCAATTGCGACATACAATGGCAAAAGCACTAAAGTTCCTTTGTTAAAAAATAGTATGGGTGCTTCTACGGCGGAGAAAGTCGTGAGCTCGGTTCAACATTTAGAATACGCTTTTTCGAATGCCTTCAACACCATTTCTAAAGCCAAAGAAAAGAAAGTTGCTGTAATTAAAGGCAATGGCGAAATTCGCGACTTACTGATGGCTGATTTTATCAAACAAGTGCGGGAGAATTATTTCATTGGAACCTTTACGCTTGATTCGGTTGCTAAAAAACCCAATGAAAGTTTGGCGTACCTTAAAAAATACGATCTAGCCATCATTGCAAAACCTACAGAGAAATTTACCGACGAAGAAAAACTAGTCTTAGATCAATTTGTCATGAATGGCGGAAAAACCTTATGGCTGGTGGATCAAGTAAATATTGAAATGGACAGTTTGTATAGCGATTCGGGAGCTACTTTGGCCTTTCCTTTCGACTTGAATTTAAACGATCTATTCTTCAAATACGGCGTTCGAATCAATCCTACTTTGGTCAAAGATGTGATGGCAACTCCGATTGCTTTGGCTACAGGAGAAAAAGGAAGTGCTACCCAATACACCCAATATCCTTGGTTTTATTCGCCTTTGATTTATCCTTCGGCCAAAAACCCGATTGTTAGTAATGTAGATGCTTTGAAATTCGAATTCACGAATGGAATGGATACGTTAAAAAATAGCATCAAAAAAACGGTGTTGCTGCAATCGTCGCCCTATTCGAAATTGGTGGGAACCCCGGTGGAAATCAACTTGAATATGGTTACGGAACGACCCGAACAAAGCGAATTCAAGAACACGGGTAATATTCCACTAGCGGTTTTATTGGAAGGTAAATTCCATTCGGTGTATGAAAACCGGGTGATGCCTTTTCCAGAAAAAAAGTTTCAAGCGCAAGGAAAAAACAACAAGATGATTGTCATTTCCGACGGAGATATGATTCGAAATCAATTGGACAAAAACTACCAACCTTTAGAATTGGGTTACGACAAATGGACGAACAAACTCTATGGAAACAAAGAATTCCTAATGAATTGTGTCAATTATTTACTTGACGATACTGGACTTATTAACATTCGAAGCAAAGAAGTGAATTTGCCGCTATTGGATAAAGAAAAAGTATACAGCCGCTATACGAGAACCCAAGCGATAACTATCGGACTACCAATAGTAATTTTAGGCGTATTTGGCATTGGATTTACCTATCTTCGCAAAAGGAAATACGCGAAGTAATGTTAATAAAATTCTTTTTGATATTTCCTAGTTTAAGATATATTTGTAAAATAGATGCGGTTTCGATTTAAATCGCATCGCCTCCAAAAAAAAAGTAAAAGAAAATGAAATTTATAGTATCAAGTTCGTACTTATTAAAACAATTGCAAGTCTTAGGAAGTGTCATCAACAGTAGTAACACCTTACCTATTTTAGATAATTTCTTATTTGAATTGGACAGCAAAACCTTAACCGTTTCGGCTTCTGATTTAGAGACTACCATGTCGGCTACTTTAGAAATTGATTCTACTAGCAAAGGAAGTGTTGCCGTTCCAGCAAAATTGCTGTTAGAAATTCTAAAAACATTTCCAGAACAACCGTTAACATTCACCATAGAAGAAAACAGCACTATAGAAATCAGTTCCAATTCTGGAAAATATGCGTTGGCTTATGCGCCGGGTGAAGAATTTCCTAAATCAGTAAATTTAGACAATCCTTCTACTACCCTAGTACCCGCTGATGTGTTAGCAACCGCTATTAGCAAAACCATTTTTGCTGCTGGAAACGATGATTTGCGTCCGGTAATGTCGGGAGTGTTTTTTCAGTTTTCTCCCGAAGGCTTGACCTTTGTAGCCACTGATGCTCACAAATTAGTGAAGTATGCTAGAACCGATGTGAAAGCTTCGCAAGTAGCTGACTTTATTATGCCGAAAAAACCCTTGAATATTTTAAAAAGTATTTTAGGAACTTCGGATGCTGAGATTAAAATTGAATACAACGATTCGAATGCTACGTTCTCTTTCGACAATTACATCTTAATGTGTCGTTTGATTGATGGAAAATACCCGAATTACGAAGCTGTAATCCCTAAAGAAAATCCAAATAAGTTGATGATTGATAGAACACAGTTTTTAAGTTCTGTTCGTCGTGTAGCCATCTTCTCTAACAAAACTACACACCAAATTCGATTGAAAATTGCAGGTGCCGAATTGAATATATCGGCAGAAGATATCGATTACTCTAATAAAGCCGAAGAGCGTTTAACTTGTGATTACCAAGGAGATGACCTGCAAATTGGTTTCAATTCTAGATTCTTAACCGAAATGTTGACCAACTTACAATCGGACATGATCATGTTAGAAATGTCCTTGCCCAACCGTGCTGGAATCTTGACACCAATTGATGGGTTGGAAGAAGGCGAAACCGTAACCATGTTAGTGATGCCGGTGATGCTGAACAACTAAAGAAAACCTAACCAACATAATAACCAAAAACCGCAACTTCTTTTGAAATTGCGGTTTTTTTTTGAGGGTTATACATGAAGCGCTAACAAGGGGATTTTGACGTGGAATGCCATTTTTTTAGACAAACTCACCTGAAAAATACTCTCAAAGAAACTTCGGTGGTGCGTGGTCATGGCCAACATGTCAATTTGGTAGAGCTCGATAAAGTCAAGAATAGTGCCCTCACTATCATTACTGCTTATTTTATGAAACGTAAGATCTTCCCCTGCGAACAGTGTTTTAAAATCTTTAATTACAAATTCTTCGAGATCTTCGTGATCGGGTTTTACATACAAGCAATCTACGTGAGAATGGAATACTTTGGCTAACGCTAGGGTTCGCTTCAACACCTCAATTTCATCAGTTCTAAAATGGGTGGTGAATAGTATTCTTTTGACTGGTTTGTAGGTACAATGTTCTGGAATGGCTATTACAATCGCCTTAGTATCGTTGATGACTTTCTCGGTGACAGTCCCTAGGAACGTAGCGGCAAAACCCGTGGCTCCTTTGGTTCCCATGACGATGTAGTCAATTTTTTCAGCTTTGGTAATCTTTAAGATGTTTTCTATTACATCGCCATTTTGTAGCACATTACTAATTTTAACGTGATCGAGGTTGTTGGCTGCTGCAATGGCTCGCAGTAAGGGAACGTGCCCTTTGTAATTCTCGAAATTGTTCAGCTCGGTAACTTCATAGATTTCTGGTAAAAAAACAGGAATATCCATGTAGTTCATGGCGGGATAATCATACACATGCAAAGTAATGATTTCAGCATGGATGCTTTTCGCCAAATGCAACGCAAATAGAAAAGCATTTTTAGAGATTTCAGAAAAATCGGTGGGAAATAAAATCTTTTTCATGACCTATTAGTTTAAGGAATACTGCTTTTGTACTATAAAGGTAAAAAACTATCTTTCAAAATGGTATGATAATTATCAGTTTGTTTTTGCATAATTACTGGATTCTACAGGAATCAAAGATTGAATGGTGTACTGCGCAATTTTGTTTACTTTTGCCAAAAAAAGATGTTGGTACAAGACACCATAGTAGCTTTAGCCACGCCTTCGGGTGCGGGCGCCATTGCGATTATCCGACTTTCTGGAGCCGATGCTATTGCTATTGGAAACTCCGTCTTCCAATCGGTGAAAGGTAAAGACTTGACGCAGCAGAAATCACACACCTTGCATTTGGGGCATATTATCGACAACAGTAAAACCCTTGACGAAGTATTGGTATCGATTTTTAAAGGTCCGAACTCTTATACCGGTGAAAATACTATAGAGATTTCCTGTCATGGCTCGACTTACATTCAACAACAAATAATTCAATTGTTGCTTCGGAAAGGCTGTCGTATGGCCAATGCCGGGGAATTTACCTTGCGAGCCTTCTTGAATGGCAAACTCGACTTATCCCAAGCAGAAGCGGTCGCCGATTTGATTTCTTCCGATAATGAAGCATCGCATCAAATTGCAATGCAGCAAATGCGCGGGGGATTCTCAAATGAAATTGCCAAACTTCGGGAAGAACTGTTGAATTTTGCTTCCTTAATTGAATTGGAACTCGACTTTGCCGAGGAAGACGTAGCCTTTGCCGATCGGACCCAATTTAGAGCTTTGCTGGAACGCATCACCTTTGTTTTAAAACGATTGATTGATTCGTTTGCCGTGGGTAATGTCATTAAGAACGGCATTCCAGTAGCGATTGTTGGCGAACCCAATGTTGGGAAATCGACCTTATTGAATGCCTTATTGAATGAAGAGCGGGCTATCGTTTCCGAAATTGCAGGAACTACTCGAGATACTATTGAAGACGAATTGGTAATTGGGGGTATCGGATTTCGATTTATTGATACTGCAGGAATTAGAGAAACCAAAGATATTATAGAAAGTATTGGCATCAAGAAAACCTTTGAAAAAATCGAGCAAGCACAAGTGGTTTTGTATTTGGTGGATGGGTATCACTTGATGAATGATGGCGCGCTGGTGGCTTTAAAAATTGAAATAGAAAAAATTCGGAATCAGTTTCCTTTGAAACCTTTGGTGACTATTGTCAATAAATCGGATTTGCTAACCGCAGAACAATTGAAAATGATCAACGAAGAACTAGCGGAGATTTTATTGTTATCGGCCAAAAAAAATGTGGGTGTTGACGAATTAAAAAACCAATTGTTGTCTTTTGTGAATACCGGAGCACTGCGCAATAACGAAACCATTGTCACCAATACGCGGCATTACGATTCACTGTTGAAAGCGTTAGAGGAAATTCAGAAAGTACAATACGGACTCGACACCGACCTTTCTAGCGACTTAATGGCTATTGATATTAAAGAAGCGCTGTATCATTTTGGAATGATTACAGGCCAAGTGACCAATGATGAATTGTTGGGGAATATCTTTGCTAATTTCTGTATCGGAAAGTAATTACGCATCTTTTATTAATTGAAAACATCCGCAAAAAAGTGGATAGATTAGTTCAAAACTAAGAGAGTGATTTCAAAATTCAGCATCTAAATGATTAAAGCGATTTGCTTCTTGGATAAAGAACTACATCAGACAAGGATTAATTTGTTTTTTTAGAAGACAATCAATCGGTCTCCTTTTGCTCTTTTAGTTACATGATTCTTTTTCGGTCAGTCATGTTTCCTCGATTTCCGGGTGTCATTACCTAAAAAAGGTAGCTTTTTTTTCTCTTTTTTTCCAAAAAAATTTTAGTTGAAAATAAATTTGAAACAGTGCAATCTATGCAGACTTTCAAAGACATGATGTTTTTTATTGATTATGAGCTAAATGTGGGCTAGAAGTAGAAATAAAAAACCCTAACTTACTGATTAACAGTTGTTAGGGCTTTAATTCAGCGGAGAAAGAGGGATTCGAACCCCCGGACCTGTAACAGTCAACAGTTTTCAAGACTGCCGCAATCGACCACTCTGCCATTTCTCCAATAAGTCGGGCATCAATTGCTCAATGCGGTTGCAAATATAGCAACCTTTTTTGATTTCGGAAATATTTATTGGAGAAATATAGTAGTTTTTTAAGGATATTTTTCAAGTGTTTCATTTTGTTCGCATTACAAAATGAAGGATATATCATTTCAATAAGCAGAAGTGCTTTTTTCTTAGGTGCCAATCCTTTGGTGCGTGACAGGAATGAAGGGTAAAGGACCGCACAGCCACTCACCAATTGTTATGGGTTTCCCATTATTTTATACAAAGCCGCATTCGATTCCAAAACGCGATTTTCAATTGTAATTTGCGCTAATTGTGCCGCTACCAAATTGTTTTCTCGTGCGTTAATCAAAAAAATGGAGCTTTCTCCAAACGAAAATAACCGGTCTTCTGATTGCAACATCGTTTCATAATCTCTAACTAAAAGTCGAATCAATTCTTTTTGTTTTTCTAACGATTTAATCTCGGCCTGTTGGGCGGCAATTTTATTTTTCAGTTGCCATTTTTCAGTAACCAAATCAAATTTAGAATCTTGAAGTTTGAATTTAGCCAATTGCAAACCACCTCGCTCCTTTCGCAAGAACAAAGGCAGCGAGAAGTTGACTGCCATTTTATGATCTTGAAGGCGGTAGTTGTCAAAAGTACTAGGCTCGGACAAGTACGAATACGCTAAGTCAATTTTAGGCAAAAGCAAATTGGCTTTCAACTTTCGCTCGATATCTAGTATTTCAATTTTGTTTTCGAGCGCATTGATTTTGGGATGGTTTTCCAAAGTAGGATTTGCTAGCATCCAATCATCCGTGCGTAAGGTTTCCTTAATGATCGCTGTTAAATTTTCTTCCGGTATGATCGCGTCGTTTAATTCTAGCGGTATATTGTTTTCGAGCCAAAGGAAATTGGACAGTTCCAATTTTGATTTTGTCAATTTTAATTGGGAATCTTCCAAACTCAACTTCCGGTTTCTCACAATGATAGCGGCTTCAACACTGTCAATCGCTGGTTTATCGCCTTGAGCAATCAATTGGGCTATGCCTTTGTAACGCACTGCTGCATTGTTTAAATAATTTTGATACAAGCGCACTTCATTGAAATTTTGCTTCCATTTAAAATAAGCAATCGAAGCATCGTAGAGCACAGAAACCGCGGCCAAATTTCGTTCCGCTTGACTCCATTTTATTTGAATCTTTGCTTTTCGAACATCGTTCATTCGCTGGTTGATTAGGAACCCTTGCCCCAGGGGCACTGAAATTCCTACCGAGGTTACTCCTTGATTTGGCAGTGTGTTTTCAGGATTCAAATAAACACCCGAATTGTTATCAAAACCAGCTTTGATTTCAATACCGTACCAAGTTGGAATTTTAAAACTACTGTTCAACAAAGCGTAATATTCTTTGTCTTTGAATTTTTTTTGGTCAAAATCTACTTCAATCTTAGGGTCAAATCCACCTCGTGCTGCCATCAAATTGGCTTGAGCGGCATCAATTTTCAAAGTAGCACTTTTGACCAGCGGATGGTATTTTTTGACATATCCCAAAAACTCATTGTAGCGCAATTCCTTGGAAGCCTCGCCTTGGCACCAGCCGGAAAAGCCCCACAATAAAAAACTTAAAACGATTGCTTTCATTACTTCGTGTCTTTTTTTAGATTTGCTTTAGGCTGATAATAATTCGGTGGAAAACCGTTAAGCGTTCGCCAAAGTTCGAACCAAACCGGAACATTATCAAGCAATGCCAAGGTTTGAGCTCCTGAACCGATACTAATTTGTTTGGGCCAACGAACTTCTTTTTCATCTGGCGCGATCAGTACTCGGAATTTTCCATTTTCACTGATGAAATTTTCAATGGCCACAATTTTTCCGCCGAAAGTACCATAGGACATATTCGGCCAACCTGAAAATACAATCGTGGGCCAACCATCGAACCAAACACGTACCTTTTCCCCTTTATGGAGCAATGGTAAATCTGTTGGGGATACAAATGTTTCTACTGCGATATCATATTTTTCAGGCATGATGCTCACTATGGGTGTTCCTTCTTTAATCGTTTCACCAATCCCCGACTGCAAGGCTCGGTTGACGTAGCCACTTTGTGGTGCTTTGATGTAATACATGCCGTTTCGAATTTGGTAATTGGCATACTGATTTTTCAATTTGTTTACTTGTGCTTGGGTATCGTATTGACTACTCAACGCAGTAAATTGATCACTTCTTGCTTTTTGCTCTTTTTCCGCATACTCGGCACCGATGCGGTTTACTTCTACTTTGGCATTGATCCATTCATTTTCACTGACTAACAATTTGTTTTCCTGTGTAATAATCTTAGCTTCAATTTCTTGCAATTTTAGTCGCTTTTCTTCCACATCGGTCATCGGTTTTAAGCCTTCTTTATTTAAAGCCAACGCTCGATTAAACTGGGTAGTAGCGATTTTAATTTGGGTTCTCACCGCTACCAAATCCATACTGTCGCTTTTGATTTTTAGTAACGATTGTCTGATTTTATTTTGAGCTTGCTGAAGCTTTAGTCGCCGTTCGTTACTGATGGCACCAATTTGAACGGTCAAGGAATTGACTTTACCGCCGTAGGATTCTCCAGCACGTTCTTTAGCGATCATTTGGTTGGCGGTATTTTCAACCAAGTTGGGATCAAGGTATTCTTCTTTAGTTTCCGAAATGAATAGAATTGTATCCCCTTTTCGAACAAAATCACCTTCTTTGACATACCATTTTTCGATTCTTCCTGCAATGGCGGAATGGATGGTTTGAGGTCGTTGATCGGGGCGTAGCGTTGTAACTGCTCCGCTACCTGAAATATTTTGCGTCCAAGGTAAAAACAAGGTAATGATCGCCAAGATAGAAACGCCTACAATAATCTTATTCAGAATTCGATAATGAGGCCGCACGATTAAGGTTTTGAAGGTGCTGTACTTCTCTAAACTTTCGTCAATTTTATATTTATTTGAAATGTTCAGCATGATTCTTAGTGTTTAGTGTCGTTTACAATTTTACCCTCAC
>CALPUN020000069.1 GCA_943326765.2 Bifidobacterium breve
CAAGCCATAGACCAGGAAAATGAGGCCATAGAAAAAGCCAAAAAGAACAAGAAAAGGTTCGAATCCGAAGTTTTGACCAATGGAGATACCCTTAAGCAATTACTGGCCAGAAGTCGCTATTTCTTGTACAAAAACAAATCAAAATGGTCACTAAACCAAATAGAACGTGCCAATTTATTATTTGAATTGTATCCTGATATTCAAAAAGCATACGATCTAACGCAAGACTTGCGTAATATCTTTGAAAAGACAACGGATAAAATAATCGGCTTTGCAAAATTAGCCAAGTGGCACGAAAAAGTAAACCAATCAGGATTCAAGTCATTCAATACCATATCCAGAACGATAATCAATCATTACCAAACCATATTGAATTATTTTGACAACAGAAGCACTAATGCTTCGGCAGAATCTTTCAATGCCAAAATAAAAGCATTTAGAGCGCAATTTAGAGGAGTCAGAAATATAGAATTCTTCCTTTTTAGATTAACGAATATTTATGCTTAATTTTTACGCTCCACAGGTTTTGGGATTGATCCATTTTTACGCTCCACAGGTTTTGGGATTGATCCATTGTTTTACAAATGTATGACATGTAAAAACAAAAAAGCCTCTACATTTCTGTAAAGGCTTTCCGCTGCTTGCTCCCCCTATTGGAAAAAGTTACAATTTTGATGCGATGATTGCTTATTCAATTCTCTTGAAATCAAGGTTTTATAAATAATATAATTATTAAATTTATTATTTACTTTTTGTAACATTAGTTAAGGAATTAGTTTATTCAAGCACCTATTATTACAATTTTATTTTAATACCTCCATTAATAGTAAACCCTTCAGTATGAGTCCAAATATCATCAAAAGTTGGGTTATTTCTTGGTGGGTTTACAATCGTTTTGTAATTGCTTTGGCGAGTGTCAGTAAAATTTTCAAAATTAACAAAGACAGATAATTTATTATTAACTGTCTTTTCTGCCATAAAACCAAATTCCCAAAAAGTAGGCGTTTCTGTCCCATTATACAAATATTGGTGGTCAGTAAAATAACCTTCTAACCCAAATTTAAAATTGTTTTCTTTTTCATAAATCAAAGCTAAATTTACTTTGTTTTTTGGCAACAAAGGTAAAAATTGATTGCCTTGCAAATAATTGGCTTTAGCATCTGTAAAAGTATAGCCAGCAAAAAACTTTAACTCTTCTTTGAAAATAAATTTTAAATTAGTTTCAAATCCTTTACTAACAACATTTTTAGCGCTGTTTGTGAAAAAATAATCAGCATTATTATTTTGTAAAATCAATGGTTTGTTAATATCAGTCAAGAAAAATAATTGATTTACCGAAAATAATAAATCATTGAAAATTAAGCTTTTGAAATTTACATCCAAAGTTCCCCCAATGCTTTTTTCTGCTTCCACATTATTTAGTGATAATATATTTTGATATTGCATTGTTTCGGTTTTTTCGGTAAATATAGTTGGGATTTTATATCCAAAACCTCCCCCAATTCTACTACTCCAATGGGTACTAATTTTATACAAGGCAGATATTCTAGGTAATATAAATGTTTGATTTTTAAAAAAATTATTATTTGAATAATTTACATTATCTAATCGCAAGCCATTTTCTAACTTTATTTTTTCACTTATGTCCCACGTGTGTTGAATATATACACCTGAAGTAAATGAAGCGGAGTTTAAAGCATCTGTGTTCCTTTGTTTAAAATTGTCGTATAACAAATTTATACCCGTTATAATGGTTTGTTTTTCTTTGTTCCATAAATAGGAAATATCTGAAAAGGCATTTGTATTCAACCCCGAAAAACTATAATTTGGAAGCGATATTTTTCTGTCATAATAACTTAAACTCTGTTTTATTTTAAAGTTATTTTTATTGTTAAATTTCTTGTTAAACTCAATTATGGTGGTGTTCCGCATTGTTTCATTTTGCTCAAAATAAGTATGATTCGCGTCTACATTTCCAGCAATTACGTTCATATCTCCTCCTTTCATATTTCCTTTTGTGAAGCTATTACCAATCATCAAACTAGTATTTTCGTTTGGATAAAAAAACAATCTTGGATTAAAGGTAAAATTATTTGATTTTGGTACTTCAGAAAATTCATCTTTATCCACGTCATAACTTTTTTGAAAATTTACTAAACCCAAAACAGCATATCCAAATTTGCCCTTTCTTTTTGATGCATAAGCTCCAATATTGGTTTGCCCAATGTTACTTTGGTTGAACATAAAATTATATTCGCCTTTTTCTTTGGGGTTTTTTGAAATGAAATTGACTACTCCAGCAATAGCTCCGCCTCCATATAAAGTTGAAGCCGGTCCTTTAATAACTTCTACTTGTTTTAAATCCATAGGTGGAATTTCTAAAATAGATAACCCACTTGCAAAGTTGCCAAAGTTTGGATAACCATCTTTCAGTAATTGTGTATAACGACCATCCAATCCCTGTACACGAATACTTGCATTTCCACTAGTAGCAGAAGTTTGTTGCACTTGCAAGCCAGTACTTTCGTGTAATACCATACTTATATTTGCAGGTTTCATATTGCCTTTTTCTTCTAATTCTTCAGCTTCAATGGTTTCAACTCTTGTGGGTGTATTTTTAATAGACCTACTAGTTCTAGTGGATTCAATTACCACTTCTTCTAATATTGTTTCGCCTTTTTCAGTTAATACTATTTGAATTGTATCGTTCACAGGAAAAGTATAAGTTTCAGTTTTTGGTTCATAACCAATTTTAGAAAATTTAATTTTTTGAATTCCGTTTGGAATATTGTTTAGTTCTAAAAAGCCTTTTTCGTTAGAAGTTTTTTCATTTGAGGAATTGATGAGCTGAGCAGATGCACCAACTAAAATTTCCTTTGTTTCGCCATTTTTAATGATAGCTTTAAAACTGTTTTGACCAATTGCAAACGAGCACGTAAACAAAGTCAAAACAAAAATATATTTTGTCATTTTTGAGTAAATTAAGTTATAAGTATTATGTAAAAACATCTATTGGGTAATTCCAGTAATATGTTTTTTTGGCATTGATGCGCCATTTAAATAATTTGTTAACTTAATTTTGGTGGTTGCCAAATAGTGGAGAAAAATCCGTTAGAATAAACAAAAGCGTAAGTGTTTATTAACTTACTTTTGTTTTTTACAACCCTATTTTCATTTGATGAAAAATAAGGGTTTTCCAATTTAAAAGAATGAACCCCACAACAATTACAAGTGCAAAATGGGGTACATTGTTCATTTTGGTGACTGTGTTCGTCGTGGTTAATACTTTGTGAAATTTTTGTTATTTCAGTTTTAGAAATAGTATTACATTCTTCATTATCGCTACAGGGAAATGCAGAAAGTGAAATAAGATAAAAACAGAATGTGAGCAAAAATAATTTCATAATCATCAAAGGTAATAATAATTATATTTCCCAATTTGTTTTTTGAAATAATTAAAAAAACCCGACACTTTCGTATCGGGTTTTGTTTTGCTCCCTCTCTTGGGCTCGAACCAAGGACCCTCTGATTAACAGTCAGATGCTCTAACCAACTGAGCTAAGAAGGAAAGTGTGTTTCACTTTTAAAGCGGTGCAAATATAACGCGAAAATTATTTTACACAAACAAATTGAAGTAAATTTTTTAAAAAATATTATTTATGGAAGAGCGCCTTGTAAATGTCGTTTCCGTTTGCAAACAAAAGCAATCCAATAAGTAATACAAAACCAACCATTTGGGCGTTTTCCATGAATTTATCACTAGGTTTTTTTCCAGAAATCATTTCATATAATAAAAACATTACATGTCCACCATCGAGTGCTGGAATAGGCAATAAATTCATTACTCCAAGCATAATGGAAAGTAAAGCCGTAATGTTCCAGAAGATTTCCCAGCTCCAAGTTTTAGGGAAAATATCGAAAATAGCTTTAAATCCGCCGACGCCTTTATAAGCTCCAGTACTTGGCGTAAATATAGCTTTCAACTGTTTTCCATATCCGATTAATTGGTTTTTGCCTTTCTCAATTCCAACAGGAAACGATTCAAAAAAGCCATATTCTTGCTTGCTGAATTTATACAACCCTAATTTTTCTAGGCTTTCAACTCCTAAAGAGGCTTGAAATACACCTAGTTTTCCTTCTGAATTGATAGCGATTTTTATAGGGGTTTCTTTTTCATCGCGCAGTACAATGGCGTCCATCACTTTGGACTTATTTTCTTTAGCAATAGCAACAACTTGATCCGTGTATTTTGTTGGAATACCTCCCAAAGATTTAATAATGTCTTTAGGTTTAAGGGCGTTATAATTTGCAGAAGAATCTGCTACTTTCCCTACCACAAAGGGCTCTCTCCAATCAATAAAAGGTCTTTTTTCTCCTTTCAATAATTTGTCTATTAAATCAATAGGAAGGTGAATCGTTTCTATAGTCCCGTTACGATCGACAAGAACGGTTTTTGCAAATAGAATTTTATTCGGAATTTCATTGAATTTTTCGGTTTTTTCTCCGTCAATTTCTAGAATTTTATCGCCGGTTTTGAATCCCATTTCTTCACCAACAGGAGAAGTAACTGCAATTCCGTCTTTTAATTCGCTATTGTTTAAATACAAATCACCATAATAAAAAGCCATTCCTATATAAATCACAAAGGCCAAAATAAAATTTACTGCAACACCACCAAGCATGATGATGAGACGCTGCCAAGTTGGTTTAGAACGAAATTCCCATGGTTCTGCCGGAAGTTTCATTTGTTCTTTATCCATACTTTCATCAATCATTCCAGATATTTTCACGTAGCCGCCAAGAGGCAACCAACCGATTCCATATTCTGTTTCTCCAATTTTCTTTTTCAGTAAAGAATACTTGATGTCGAAAAACAAATAGAATTTTTCTACTCTTGTTTTAAAAATTTTAGCAGGAATAAAATGCCCCAATTCGTGCAATATAATGAGTAACGATAAGCTTAATAAAAATTGTGATAACTTAATAACTAGTTCCATTGTTTGATTTTCGTTTCTTTTTTAACGCACAAAAGTAAGGTTTTCACCTTACTTTTCAGCATATATGTTTTGAGGGCTTATTTTTTTATGAAATTTTTATGAAAGACTCCTTCTGAGGTTGTTATTTGAATGGAATACATTCCGTTAGCCAACAATCCAACCGGAATGGCTTTCAAAGGCGATTCCAACACTTTCTGACCAAGAGCATTGTAAATAACCGTTTTTTTTAGGGTTACCAAATTCGGCATTTCAATATTTAAAACAGATGTCGTTGGGTTCGGGTAAAGTGTTATTGAAGATTCTAAATCAAATTTTGAATTCCCCAAAGTAGCAGTACTATTTTTTGAAATAATGTCTTTCTTGGGATCAAATGACACGCCTGTAACGGTGAAAGGAACGTTAACTAGAAATTGTTGCCCGTTCGTTGTAAGGTCTAGCAAATAATCTTGTTGCTGTCCGCCAGTACCTGTCAAACGAACCGGAACCGGGCCTTCAAAGAAAGATACTAAAGGGTTCGATTGGGATTGATTTACAGTAATTCGAGCTTGACCCGGAGTTGTATTGGCTGCCGTAATGTTGAAAATAGGATAACCTTGTTTGTAGATCCAATCATTGAAAAACTCAGTCAAATTCATTCCCGAAGCAGCCTCTAAATGATTTTGTAAATCGGGTGTGAGTGCATAAGCATATGCAAAATTAGCATCATTCAAATAGTTTTTTAATCCTTGAAAGAAATTGGGGTCGCCTAATTTCAAACGCAACATGTTCAAAACCATGGCGCCTTTGTTATATGTCAAACGACCACTAAAAATTCGATTCACATCCAAAGCCTCAGCATCGGTTAGATATACAGCCCCACTGGTGCTTGACGTAATGCTGGTAATCATGGAACTTTTATTATTGGTAAAAGCAGTTTCTCCATCAAAATGTTGGATCACCATTGACGCCAAATAGGTTGCAAATCCTTCATTCAACCAAATGTCTTTCCACGACCCGCACGTTACTTTGTCGCCAAACCATTGGTGGCCCATTTCATGAGCAATCAATCCTCTACTGTAACCTCCATTGTTTCCAGCAGTCATAAACGAAACGGTAGTATGTTCCATGCCGCCGCCCCAACCAAATTCACAATGCCCATATTTTTCATTTCGAAACGGATAAGGAACAAAAACCGATTCGTAAAAATTGATAATATCCGGAGTCACAGCCACGCTGGCAATATTGGCATCCGCGGTTTCAGGATACATATAATTAATAATTGGGAAATAAGGGCTTTCAGCCGTTCCCAATCCGCCTTGCTGGTTGTAAATTTGATAGTCGGTTACCGCAATAGCAATTAAATAAGCCGGAATTGGATAATTGTGTTTGTAATGGGAGGTGAATGTCCCGTTTCCATTGTCCACTAAGGATTTTTGAAGTCCATTAGAAACCGCAACATTACCGTTTGGTGCAGTAATATAGACGTCTATTGAATTGGCTTTGTCGTTCAAATCTTGTTTACAAGGCCACCATTCCATAGCTCCAAAAGGTTCAGAAAGTGTCCATAAAACGGGAGTGCCGTTATGCTGCACCGCACTAAAAGAACCAAAACCAGAAGACGTTGGAACGCCTGCATAAGTGATGCTCAAAGAATCCAACACATTAGTATTTTGGATAGCCGGTAAATTAATAATTAACTCGTTATTGCCACTTCTTGAAAAAGTTAACTCGGAACCTCTTTGCTTCACTGAGCTGACATCCAAAGCATCGGATAAATCAAAGGTGACGGAACTGATAGCTTGTTTAGCGATGTATTTCGTAGTAACTTCTCCACTAATGTATTGAACGGCAGGATCCACAGTTAGCCGAAGTCTGTGATACGTCACATCGTAATCGTAAGTATTCGGATTGGTGATGAACGTCATTTTCTTGAAAGCCGATTTTTTTTCAGCATTCACAAGTTCTTCGAGCTCTTTGTTGGTAGACTGAGCAAAAAGGGAAGTACACGAAATAAACAGCAAGAAGAGGTAGTATTTTTTCATTATGTTCAAATATTTTTGCGAATTTAATTATTAATTAAAGAAACGAATGTTAATTTTCTTTTAAATGCTCTTTTACTCCCAAATGCACCTTCAACACTACAAAATCAACTTTTTTCATTTGCCCGTACATATCCAAAACATTTGTTTAAATTTGCGTGCTTCTTCAAGAAGGCAAAGGCAATTTTAAAAAAGGATACCATGTTACAAATCGCATTTATTAGAGAGAACCAAGAAAAAGTAATCAACGCTTTAGCGAAAAGAAATTTAGACGCAAAAGCAGTAGTGAACGAAGTAGTGCAACTGGATGAAAAACGCCGGGCTACGCAAGTGGAACTTGATTCGGTTTTAACAGAATCCAATAAATTGGCAACTTCCATTGGTGCTTTGATGAAAAGTGGAGAAAATGCCAAAGCCGCCATTCTAAAAGAAAAAACAGTGCTTTTGAAAGAACAAAGCAAAATACTTTCTGAAAAAGCAGATGCCTTAGCCCAAGAGTTAACACAAAAATTATACACACTGCCCAACCTTCCTGCCGATATCGTTCCTGAAGGCAAAACACCAGAAGACAACCTCACCGTTTTTCAAGAAGGCGAAATTCCAACCTTGCATGAAGGAGCACAACCGCATTGGGAATTGGTAAAAAAATACGACATCATCGATTTCGAATTGGGAGTAAAAATAACAGGAGCCGGTTTTCCCGTTTACAAAGGAAAAGGCGCCCGATTGCAACGCGCGTTAATCAGCTACTTTTTAGATAAAAACACCGCTGCGGGTTACAAAGAATACCAAGTGCCGCATTTAGTGAATGAAGCGTCTGGCTACGGAACCGGACAATTGCCCGATAAAGAAGGGCAAATGTATCATTCGACGGTAGATGATTTGTATTTAATTCCCACCGCGGAAGTTCCCGTAACCAACTTGTTTCGGGATATAATTTTAAATGAAAATGAGTTTCCAATATTATGTACGGCATACACGCCTTGTTTCCGAAGAGAAGCAGGTTCCTACGGAGCACACGTTCGCGGATTGAATCGTTTGCATCAATTTGACAAAGTCGAAATCGTTCGCATAGAGCATCCCGATAAATCCTATGAAGCTTTAGAGGGCATGGTCGAACACGTTAAATCTATTTTGCAAGAGTTGAAATTGCCATACCGAATTTTAAGGTTGTGTGGCGGCGATATGGGATTCACATCAGCATTGACGTATGATTTTGAAGTTTTTTCAACCGCGCAAGACCGTTGGTTGGAGATTTCCTCGGTTTCGAATTTTGAGACGTTTCAAGCCAACCGCTTGAAGTTGCGTTACAAAGATGCCAATGGTAAAAACCAGTTGGCTCACACCCTAAACGGAAGTTCTTTGGCATTGCCAAGAGTTCTTGCTGGAATATTAGAAAATTGCCAAACTCCAGAAGGAATTGTAATACCAGAAGTGTTGCGTCCGTACACCGGATTTGACATCATCAACTAATCGTTAATCTTTAAATGAGGGTGTACTAAATTCAGCACAAATGTGTTACTTTAGTACATTGCGTTTTAGAAGTAGTACATGAAAAAGATTCTCCTCACCGTTCTATTGTTTTTCTCCGGCATCGTTTTAGCACAAAACGAGCAGTTGGCGCAAAATTATTTTGATAAAGGCGATTTTGAAAAGGCAAAAATAAGCTATGAGGAATTATTAAAAAACCAACCGTACAACACTATTTTTTTTCAAAGACTTATAGATTGTTACCAGCAATTGCAATTGTTTTCTTTAGCAGAAACAACACTTCAAGGCAGGTTAAAGCAATTTCAACAAGCGAATCTTTTGGTCGAATTGGGGTATAATTTTCAACTGCAAAAGCAAGAGCCCGCCGCTAAAAAATACTACGAGCAAGCCATTGACAAGATTCGGAAAAACCCGAATGAAGTCTACGGAATAGCCACCACTTTTGAGAGAAAATCGCTGTTGAATTACGCACTCCAATCCTACGAATTGGCATTGACGCTCGATCCAAAGTTTAATTTTAATTTTCAAATGGCATTGCTTTACGGACAGTTGGGCAATACCGATATGATGATCGAAAAGTTTCTAACGGAAGCCTTTGCCAATCCACAAAACTCGCTGTTGATTCAAAACCAGTTGTCGCGCTTTATGTCGGAAGATACCGATGTGGCTTTTAATGATGCGCTGCGAAAAGCATTAATTTTAAGAACGCAAAAGAATCAAGATGTGTTTTGGAATGAGTACTTAAGTTGGTTTTATGTGCAACAAAAAGAATACGGAAAGGCATTTATCCAACAAAAAGCCATTTACAAAAGAAATCCTGAAACATTTTCTAACATTGTAAACTTGGCACAATTGGCTATTGAAGAAGGCGATAAAGAAACGGCGAAAGAAATTTTCACCTTCGTTTTAGACAATACCAAAGATCTGGAGTTGTTGATTCAATCACACACGTATTTGATGCAAATACGCATCGATTCCGCCACCGAAAAAGAATATGCAGCAGTCGCTTCGGAAATGGATTTGCTTTTGAAAGAGTATGGGGTGAGTCCCTATTCATTGTCGCTTCAAATTCTACAAGCTCATTTCACAACCTTCCATTTAAAAAACCCAGAACTTGGGAAAACAATTTTAAAAACTGCTTTGGAATTGCCGTTGAACGAATATCAAAAAGCAGATGTCAAAATGGAATTGGCCGATATTCTATTGTTTGAAGAAAAATTCAATCAAGCGCTGATCTATTATTCCCAAATTGAAGAAGATTTAAAAAATGATGTGGTGGGGCACGAAGCCAGTTTGAAAGCAGCCAAAACCAGTTACTTCAAAACCGATTTTCAGTGGGCACAAAAACAATTTAAAGAATTAAAATCGGCTTCCACTCAGCTAATCGCGAACGATGCATTAGAGTATTTTTTGCTCATCAATGACAATACGGTTGCCGATTCAACGCAAACGGCTTTGAAACAATTTGCACACGCCGATTACTTGTTGTACCAAAACAAAACTCTTGAAGCATTGGCTCAATTTCAAAACATTTTGAAAAGTTTTAAAGGCAATGAGATTGAAAGCGTCACACTGTATCGAATTGGAAAAATCTATGAGAAGCTAGGCGATTACAACGCAGCATTAATCCAATACCAAACTATAATCGACAAGTACAAAGACGGAATTTACATTGACGAAGGGTATTATTTCGCTGCAGAACTCTACAACAAGCAACTCAAAGACCTCGAAAAAGCCAAAGCCAATTACGAACAATTGATTTTTCATCACGAAGACAGTATTTATTATACCGATGCTCGAAAGAAATATAGGCAATTGCGTGGTGACACCACTTTATAATACAATTTAGATTTACGACATACGATTTACGAGAACACAAATCGCACATCCAATATCGTAAATCGTACATCAAACATCGTAAATCAAAAATAATGATCATCTACAACGTTACCACCAATATTCACGAAAGCGTTCACGACCAATGGTTGCAATGGATGCAAGAAAAACACATAAAAGATGTTTTGGCCACAGGGAAATTCACATCAGCTCGAATGGTCAAAGTTTTGATCGAAGAAGAAATGGGTGGAATCACCTATTCGGTTCAATATACCACTGACAGTAAAGGAACGTTGGAGAAATACTATCAAGAAGACGCACCGCGTTTGCGAGACGAAGCGGTAGTGCTTTTTGGAGACAAAATGCTGGCTTTTCGAACCGAATTGGAATTGATTTCCGATCATTAATGGCTGTAATAATCACTTAATAATGCTTTGCGCTATGGCGTCTTTGCGAGATAAAAATCATGGAAAAAGTAAAAGCCAAAAAACACCTCGGACAACATTTTCTCAAAGACGAAAGCATCGCCAAGGCTATCGCGGACACCTTGAATCTGCAAGGGTATGAAGATGTTCTAGAAATTGGCCCCGGTATGGGCGTCTTAACCAAGTATTTGTTAGAGAAACCAACGAATACTTATGTGGTGGAAATCGATACCGAATCGGTGACCTATTTGGAAGAAAATTATCCAAAATTGCACGGTAAAATTATTGCCAAAGACTTTCTAAAATACAACATCAATGAAATTTTTGAAGGGAAACAATTTGCTATTATCGGCAATTTTCCATACAATATTTCCACACAAATTGTCTTCCGAGCTTTAGAATATCGAAATCAAATTCCCGAGTTTTCAGGCATGTTCCAAAAGGAAGTGGCCCAACGAATTTGCGAAAAGAAAGGCACCAAAGCCTACGGAATTTTATCGGTTTTAGTACAAGCCTTTTACGATGCGGAGTATTTGTTTACGGTAAGTGAGGATGTTTTTATTCCGCCACCAAAAGTAAAATCGGGCGTGTTGCGCTTGCGAAGAAAAGAAAACTTTACCTTACCCTGCAGTGAAAAATTGTTTTTTTCGGTGGTGAAAACGTCCTTTCAGCAACGCAGAAAAACATTGCGTAACAGTTTAAAAACTTTAAATTTATCCGATAATTTAAGAGAAGATAGTATCTTTGACCTCCGACCAGAACAATTAGATGTTTCCCAATTTATTGGGCTCACTCAAAAAATAGAAGCCGATGCAATTTAAAATCAGCAAAGAATTTTTACTAGAAATAGAGCAATTAGTTCATCAAAAAAACGACCAGCAATTGGAAGTGGTGTTGAACGACTTGCACCATGCTGATATTGCCGAGATTTTACAGGAACTGGATTTTGATGAAGCTACTTATATTTTCAAAGTATTGGATAGCGACAAAACTGCCGAAATCTTATTGGAAATAGATGAAGATTTAAGAGAGAAAATCTTAAGTCGCTTGTCGCCGAAAGAAATTGCCGAAGAACTCGATGAGTTAGAAACCAATGATGCGGCCGACATTATCGCGGAGCTTTCGAAAGACCGAAAGGAAGAAGTAATCTCAGAACTTCAAGATGTAGAACACGCCAAAGATATTGTTGATTTGCTTCGCTATGATGAGGATACTGCCGGTGGAATCATGCACAAAGAGCTGGTCAAAGTCAACGAAAATTGGAGCGTGCTGACTTGTGTTAGAGAAATGCGCATCCAGGCCGAAAACATTTCTCGCGTTCACTCGATTTATGTGGTAGATGATGATGGGCGTTTGAAAGGGCGTTTGTCGCTAAAAGATTTGTTGACCACCTCCACCAAAACACAGATTAGCGAAGTCTATATTCGAAAACTCAACTTTGTAAAAGTAGATGATGAAGATGTGGAAGTAGCGCGAATCATGCAAAAATACGACTTAGAAGCCATTCCCGTTGTGGATGAATTGGGGCGATTGGTAGGAAGAATAACGATTGACGACATCTTAGATGTAATCGAACAAAGGGATACAGAAGACATTCACAAATTTGGGGGAACCGAAGGGTTGGATTTGTCGTACACCAAAACCAGTCTTGGAGAGCTCGTTCGAAAAAGAGCCACTTGGTTGATTATTCTTTTTCTGGGAGAAATGCTTACGGCATCTGCCATGGGTTATTACAACATTGAAATTCAAAAGGCTGTAGTTCTAGCACTTTTTGTCCCGCTAATTATTTCTAGTGGAGGAAATTCGGGGTCACAGGCCGCATCACTTATCATTCGGGCTATGGCATTGAAAGAATTACA
>CALPUN020000070.1 GCA_943326765.2 Bifidobacterium breve
ACTGCATCTGACATTTATCTCTTTACTTCGAAAGACCCAAATCAGGCTGTTAGCGGAACGTTTGCATATGCCTTGAGTTGTGGATGTGCGGTAATCTCAACCCCAATTCCTCATGCTAATGAATTTTTAAATGGAGCTGGAATTCTATTGCCAGGATTTGCCAATTCTGATCAATTTAAAGAAGCTATACTTCATTTGGTAACACATCAAAAAGATCGCAGCACTATGGGCGAAAACGGTTATCGTTTAACCCATGCAACCACTTGGGAAAATTGTGCTTTGAGCTATGGACTTTTGTTTGGTGAATTGACCGACAAAGTGGAAGATCTTCGATTCAGTTTACCAGTTATCAAATTAGACCATTTTTTGGAACTTACCACTCCCTTCGGGATGCTTCAATTTTCAAACTTCAGCAAACCGGATCCCAATTCTGGCTATACGCTCGATGATAATGCTCGGGCATTGATTGCCATTATTATGTATTATAAACTTTATAATGATTCCCAAGCCTTAGAATTGGCTAAGATTTATTTACGCTTCATTCAAGACATGCAACGCGAGGATGGCTTTTTTGATAATTACAAGAATTTTGACCAACAATTGACTCCGCAAAATAGTTCCGAAAATCTTGATGATGCCAATGGAAGAGCTCTTTGGAGCTTAGGTTATGTTATTGGACAAGCGGAGTCGTTGCCTCAAGAAATGGTTCAGCTTGCGAAAGCATGTTGGCAAAAAGCGCAAAAAAACATCATTACAATCTCCTCTCCAAGAGCTATCGCTTATAGCATCAAAGGGTTATACCAGTACTACACTTCCTACCCTGACGATACTGTCAAAAATACTGCAGAACAACTTGCTAACAAGCTGTTGCAACACTATAACATTAGTGCTATTGAAAATTGGTATTGGTATGAAGATTATATGACCTATGCCAATAATGTTTTGCCAGAAGCAATGCTATATAGTTATCTCTTAACTGGAAACAAACTGCATAAAGAAATCGCTGAAATTTCATTTGATTTTCTGCTGTCACACTATTTTATGAAAGGGCAATTGAAAGTTATCTCCAATGACGGTTGGTTTGTAAAGAAAAATGAAAGAACGTTTTTAGGAGAGCAACCCATTGAAGTCGCAACAACCATTACAGCTTTGGATTTATTTTACGAAGTTACGGGTAATATTAAATACCGAAACCAGCTAGAAGTCGCTTTTAGTTGGTTTTTAGGAAACAATCATTTGAAACAGATTATGTATAATCCTATCAATGGAGGATGTTACGATGGCCTTGAAGACACTGAAATTAATATCAATCAAGGTGCTGAGTCAACTGTTTGTTTCTTTAAAGCACAACTAATTATGGAAAAACATGCTCTAGAAATTCCGTTTAATACCACTAAGGATTTAGGAATCATGAGACAATTTGCATCCTAATTACTCTAATTCAAATGAATGCTGTTGTATTAAACCGATTAGTTGCCATCAAATGACATATATCAAGGTTAATAGTGATTACAATCATTATTTAAAATTGTAATACAAAGTAGTTTTATTAAACTAACTAAAATCATGAATCATGAAAAAAATCCTGTTTCCTCTCGACTTTTCTGAAGTATCATTCAATGCTTTCCGTTATGCTTTGAACTTTGCAAAAAAAATTAATGCGGAAATTATTACGTTGCATGTATACCAGTTTCCAACTATTGTTTATTCTGATTATGATAATTTTCTTTTAGATAATTATAATGTTTATGAATGGAGCGAATTTGAAAACTACAAAGATGAAGTTCCAAAATTAAGAGCTATTGCAGAAGAAATGCAGCTAGAACATATTAAAATTTGTCATGTTCTAAAACAAGGAAACGTTCAAGAATCGTTGTTGGAACTTGCCAACAAAGAACATGTGGATTATATTATCATGGGGACAAAAGGAGCTACCGGTCTCAAAGAAGTATTCCTGGGTACTCTAACGCAGAGCATTATGAATAACACAAAAGTGCCTGTACTTGCAATTCCTGCGGATTGTGAGTATCAACCCATACACCGAATATTGTTTCTTACAAAGTATGAGAAATCACACCTTCCAATTTTAAAGAAAATTGTAGCCTTAGCGCAACTTTTCCAAACTCATGTGGATGTATTGCGCGTTTCAATAGCAACTGACGATTATTTTAGGAAATTTATTTCGGAATGGGAAAAAGCCAACCCAAATAGTGGAGTAGATTTTTTTACTTTATCAAGCACTGATTACGAGGGCACTATAATTGATTTTATGGAACTTCATAAAATCAATTTAGTAACTATGCCAGTGCATCATTTAAGCTTTTTTGAAAAAATATTTTCCTACAGTTTAGCTCGAAAATTGACTTTCCATTCTAAAGTGCCTATTTTAACTGTTTATCAAAGTAAAAAAACAGTACTAACGCATAGGTTAAAAAAACAAGAACCAGCTCACTTATAAAAACTAAAAAACAATCTGAATACTGACAAAGCGGTATTTACTAATCAAGCAGATACTGTTTTTAAGATAATCATTAACTCCATTTGTCATGAACACCAATTACACACTCCAAAAAGTTGGATTTTGGTCGACATTGCTCGCTGCCCTTTTAGGATTTACTCACTTGCTTCCTCAAGTACTTTCAGAGATGAAATTTATTCCACCTCCTAAAAACCTTCTTGAATTATTTTTGCCCACTTTGCTGTTAGCAACTACTTTTTTAGTGGCTATGTTGAGTTTGCATTATGCTGCCTTAAAAGAATACAAAATTTGGACGGCTCTGGGTGTTGTCTTCTCGGTATTATATTGCGGAAATGTTTTCGAGATTTACTTTAACCAATTGTCAGCGTATCATTTTGAAACACTTGAAAAAGGTAGCATTGAAAACAATTTTGTATACGATAATTATACTTTTCTTTTAAGAGTAGACCTATTGGGATATTGCTTCATTAGTATAGCAACTTTCTTTGCGGCATTTGCATTCAAGAATAACAAATGGCTTTATAGGGCATTGCTTTGGAATGGAATTATTTTGCCTTTCCTCATTTTAGCCTTTTTTTATCCAATCTTTTATATGGCAGCTATTTTTTGGATTGTCACCTTTCCAATGGCTATGATTTATTCGGCAATGTTTTTTAGATATTCTATAACAATTCCTTCAAATACAATATTATGAAAATAAATAAAGAATGGCATAGAACCCATAAAATGCAAACTAAACCAAGTGTTGAAGAACGAATTGCTTGGCATTTGGAACACTCCAAAAACTGTGATTGTCATAAAATGCCACCTCAATTAGAAATAATTTTGCGCAATAACAATGGTTTAAACTCTTAAACATATTGTCGTATAGTAATTTATTGCTCCTATGAAATAAAAAAAATTCGGGGCTTCCCAATAAAATACATTTCTAAAAAAAATATTTTACTTTCCTGCAGAGAACATATTTAGGAAGTATAATATGTGGACAAAAAGTTGATTTAATTTATTAATCAACTTTTTAACTTTTTCATTCATTCGTAACTCAAATTTTATTGTAAAACTTATGAAGCAAATTACATATATTCATTTTATTTTACTTTTATCAATATTTATTTCACTATCGGGAAGTGTTTTTGCTCAGCAAAAAAACAATGATGCTATGATTATCTTGAATGTGGCACCTATGGCAATGCTAGATTTTTTTGATGGACCATCACTTAGAATTGGAGCAGAGTTTAAAATTAAAAACACTGTTTTTTTTGCCTTAGAAAGTGGGCAATACCTTCGCTATTTAAAATCCACAAAAATTAACCCAAGTGGATATCTAATCAGACCTTCTATTAAAAAATATTTCAACGGGAAAGATTCTTCGGGTAAATTCATTGGGATTGAATACCAATATAAAAACCAGCATTACGACCTTAAGGATAGTATTGGAATTTTCGATATGAACTATGAGAAACGGTATTCCATGCAACGAGTCATTCATGCAGTAGTCATAAAATTTGGCGCTATGATTCCGCTAACGGAAAGATTTATGATAGAATGGTTTTGTGGTATCGGTATACGTCATATCCGCTCCTATTCATCTCTAACAGCTGAAGAAAATAATGCGATTTTGTTTGATTCTGAATGTCCCATTCAAAAAGATTTTATCCGGCAGAGCGGAACACATCTCTTTCCCGATTTTCGAGCAGGTATTAAAATTGGTTTTAAAATCAAGTAAGATTTGGATGGTAATGAGAATAAACGTTTTAGTACTAGCCCCTGTTGATTCCATTATCAATGACTCAAACCTATGATCGATTCTTATAGCTATGAAGTTCAATTAAACTAGTTGGGGAATCGGGAATAACTTTTGCATTCTGATGTTTTTGAATATCCGATTGAAGTCGTTGCACCAAAGAATTTACTAAAGGAATAGTCGAAATTTGATAGCCAAAGCATTTATTTAATACGGCAGCACTGAGTAATTTTACAATTTCTTTTTTGGCTGTAGCCGAAAAATATAAGTTGGATTTCATTCGGTTTCAATGTCACGCCATTAACATCGCAGAAAGATACAAAATTGGTTGTTAATTTACTTGATCACAATCGCTTAGGCTTTTACTTTGCGGAGCAAATTCGTTATCTAAGATGGAATAAAAGTTATAGCTCTATCCGAGAAATCTTCAGTTATTTTCAATTCGGTACAATCAAAACGAATTTAAAAAGAAACCCGAGAATTTTCTCGGGTTTCTTTTTATTAAAGTTAGGCTACTTTAATCTTTTTTAAAGGTTTTTGAATGGTAACCTCCGTTTTAGGTAACACTAGTTTCAAAATTCCGTTTTCATATTTGGCATCAATTTTATCAGTGATTAAATTTTGAGGCAAGGTAAAAGAGCGGCAAAACGAACTGTATGAAAACTCTCTGCTTCGATAGTTTTTATCTTCTTTTTTGGTTTCCTCTTCTTTTTCTGCGCTAATGCTTAGCACATCGTTATTGACCTCTACCGTAAAATCTTTGCGCTCTAACCCAGGGGCTGCTAATTCAATTTGATACTCTTTGCTGTTTTCGATGATATTAGCTTCTGGAACTATGTCTAAAAAATTAGGATTAAACAAGTCTCCTTTAAAATCTAGTAAAAATCGATCATTGTTGAATATGTCTCCTGCAATACTTGGAAACATTCTCTCGCTTTTTCTTTTTGGAATTACTAATGACATTTGGTTTGATTTTTAAATTAAACATTAATTGTATTTTCCAAAATTACTATGTCTATAAAGCATTCCTTATGATAGCTATCAAGAATCGTTATGATATTAATCAATTTTGATTTTATGTGTCCCTTCCCGAAAATCGAATTTAGCTAGGGTGGTTAATTTCGTAATCGGCTCAGTTTGTGTATGTCTGCGAGTGACAACCCATTGCGACTTTTAATTATCATGCCTTCATTTTCAAACTCGGTCAACGTTCGGCTTACAGTTTCAATGGCAGTTCCTGATAAAGAAGCTAACTCTGCGCGACCAAGTGTAATGTATTCCCCGTTACGGCAATTTTGATGGGAATACCGCAACAACACTTCTGCTATTCGTTTTCTAACAGAATGGTAGGCCAACTGAATCAATTGTTCTTCTTTTTCGCAAATTTCATTCGAAAGAATTTTGATAAATTTGCCTGCCAAATCAGGATGCTGTTGCAGTAATTTTTCTAATTCTTGTATTGAAAAAAAACAAAGCGTAGTATCTTCTATCGCTGTGGCCGTATCAGGGTATACTTTTTGGGAAAGGATAACATTGGATCCTATAAAATCATCTTCGTGGTAAATTCCGATGGTAAATTCGCGGCCATCTTCTGCCATTTTAGTTAATTTCACTTTACCATCTATAATCAAATAAATTCCCGTGACTTTGTCTCCCTCATAGTGAACTACCTGTTTCTTCTTAAAAACTCGTTGTTTTCGTTGTTTAACTATTTCTAAAAACTCTTCAAATCCTTGTTTCAGCGAGACTAATTGGTTACTGTTATTAATAGATCTGCTATAAAATTCTTTTTGAACTGCACTTTTTTTAAGCCTACTTTCGATGGAATTCAACAATTCGAAATCATTAAATGGTTTAATTAGGTAATCGTCAGCTCCCATTTCCATTCCTAAACGTAAGTCTTGCCTTTGGGTTTTAGCGGTAATGAAGACAAATGGAATCCCGCTGGTTTCATTGTGTTTGTTTAACATATGCAGAACACCGTAGCCATCTAGTTCGTCCATCATAATATCACACAGAATAAGGTCGGGCAATTGTTTTAAGGCTAATTCGACTCCTTTTTTTCCATTATCAGCAGCAAAAACTTGGTAATTTGCCAATTGTAGAATTTCTGTAATATTCTCTCTAATTTCTAAATTGTCTTCAATAACTAATACTGTCTTCTTCATAAATAAACTTGATTCATTAATAAAATTAGTGCGTGTAGATTGAATCCTTAATCGCGTCAATTAGTTACGAAATATGCTGTAATGAAGATGCTTTAATAATTCTCATGAAAACTATGCATCTCTTTGGTTTAAGACTAAAAAAACGAATTATACCCAATGGGTTAAAATAATTAAATGTGTTTCTTTTGCGCTTAATCTATTCCGTTTTCGGTTACTCTGATATTCATTAATAAAATATTATTCAAATAAAACTATTTATTATTCAATTTATTTACGGTTTTCCATAAACGAGTTGTTTTTTTACTTCAAATAATTACACCCAACGAATTACTTATACTAATTTACAAAAAAAAGTTTTAAACCATACTCAATAGGAATATAAATTAAACAGCTTGCGGTTGTTTTTATTCCAAATATATAATTGAAGCTGTTTTTCATTTAGCTGTGATATTCCAGATTTTTTATAACATACTTTAAAATAGAACTATTCTAAAATGCGATGTGCTTCAAATCATAGTTTTACTTGACATCTATCATATCTCCCCTTTACCCTATGCACTACTTTTATAAATGCTTCTACTAGAAGTATCACGAACATAATAATCTGTATTTACTTTAAATTATTTGTAAAATGAAAACTAATGAACAATTGCAAAGAGAAGTGTTGGATGCTCTTAAATGGGAACCTCAATTGCATGCTGCAGAAATTGGTGTAACTGCTCACGACGGGGTAGTTACCTTAACTGGAACAGTATCCAATTACAGTAAAAAATTAGCGGCCGAAACCGCAGCAAAAAATGTCGCCGGTGTTCGAGCGATTGTAGAAAAAATAGACGTTATCTATCCGTACACTGGGGTTAAAACCGATGAAGAAATCGCAGCGAATGCTCTAAAAGCGTTACGAGATAACTATGATGTTCCAGATGAGAAATTAAAAATTGAAGTGGAAGATGCTTGGGTTACACTTTCTGGTGATGTGTCATGGCATTTCGAAAAAGTGGAAGCTAAAAAAGCTATCCAAAAAATTCCGGGTGTTAAAGGTGTTGTCAATAATATCAATGTGAAATCGGTTCTCAAAAATGAATTAGAAAAAAAATTAATTGAGAAAGCGCTCCACCGTCATTCGTTACTGAATGCCAATAATATTCATGTTGATGTTTCCGGAACAAAGGTAATTCTTACAGGTAAAGTGAATTCTATGTACCAAAAAGACGAAGCGGGAAAAATTGCTTGGAAAACACCTGGTGTTTGGTCGGTAGAAAACAACTTAGTTGTAGAATACGACTATGAATATGCCACCTAAAAAAGGCGAGACTAATACTCTCGCTTTTTGTTT
The DNA here is from genome assembly GCA_943326765.2 of Bifidobacterium breve. Classification (GTDB taxonomy): domain Bacteria; phylum Bacteroidota; class Bacteroidia; order Flavobacteriales; family Flavobacteriaceae; genus Flavobacterium. Next base: position 7,728 of record CALPUN020000070.1, read on the forward strand.
TTTGCTAATCACTTCTGTTAATTTTTTTTTATGAATGCAAATCCTAACTATTTACGCATAGCGGCTACACTGGCGGTATTCTTGTTGTTTTCCTACGATAATTTTATGGCAGCTGATACTAAAAAATCGGAAGCCGAAGAATCTACTGCGAATTTTAAAGCCGCAACTGAAACTATTTGGGAATGGATTCAATATAAGAAAGTAGCCGACACTATATTATCCAATGCCGAAATCAAAATAAAAGCGCTAGATGCAACAAGCACTAATCCTGACGTTCTGAATTTAATAGCATTAACGAAAAAATTGGAAACTTTAAAAACTCAACTAAAAACTCGAGATTTTGAATTTATACAGGAGATGAAAGTTTTTAGTGTTAGTTCCGCTGGTAAAAATTATGCCTTTGAAACCAAATTTTCCGCTGCAATGCTCCATCTAAATACGGAATTAAACGAAATTGCACGAAGCAATACTGTTATGCTCCATCAAAAAAAATAAATCCATTGCTGTTCTAACACTTATGAATAGATTCTCCTAACTATAAAATCAAATTTCATGTGTTTCTCAACAGCTGCTAGTATCGGATCGGGAATTGTCTTAACTTTAATAGGTATTGCTACTTTAAAAAAAACCAGGGCTCCTCAGGAATATCTTTTTGCCTCCATTCCACTTCTTTTTGGAATACAACAATTCTCAGAAGGATATTTATGGTTTTTATTGTCTCACAATGGTGCACTATTTCAAATAAAAATCGCTACGGGAATTTATTTAGCTTTTGCACAAATCGTCTGGCCTGTTTGGATTCCGCTTTCCATAATACTACTCGAAAAACAACCTGTTTTCCGAGCTATTCTAAGTGTCTTCCTTTGTATTGGAATTGTTGTATCCTTCGTTCTCGCATACTACCTATATGCCTTTGACGTGAGTGCTACAATTGCCGGACAGCATATTTACTATAACTTAAATTATCCGAATACTTTTCTCACTATTGGCGGATCGTTCTATCTTTTGGCTACCATTTTGCCGCTGCTATTTACGCAATATAAAAGCATGTGGTATTTGGGTGTTGCCATTTTCATTTCCTATTTGATTAGTGCAGTGTACTATGAATCCTATTTGATTTCCGTGTGGTGCTTTTTTGCAGCTTGCATCAGTATTTTGGTTTATAATATCTTCCTAGAAATTCAAAATACAAAAGAATATTCAAAATATCCATAACGGATGGAGGTTGCCTGAATAGAATAAAATTTTATTTAATTTATTAGTCTAAAAAATGAAATTAAATATAGATTGGCATTTTCAAAACAACTTTGGCAGAAATGCTCCTTTTGAAGAAAAAATAAAATGGCATAAAAATCATTTGGTTCATTGTGGTTGTAAAAAAACGGCTTCTGAAATCGACTTTGAACTCTATAAAAGGACTTTAAAAAAAGACCCCTAAGCAGCTTAATTTCAGAGGGAATAGCCTTTTAAAAACCAAGAGGTTACTGATATAAATCACTGTGGGCTATGACATCTATCACTAATCATTATAAAGCCTAGCAGTATCTTTAAAACTTTAACTCATTAAATTTAGAATCATGGAAATGAAAGCAACCAATTCGTTACAGCAATTGCTAGATGACGGAATTTACAAATTAATTGCTGGTGAAACCATCCTAAAAAATACCTTACCTAAATGGATTGATGAAACACACAGCTTATCGTTAAAAACTATGTTACGCAACTATTCTTACCAAATCAATGTCAATGTTGAAAAGCTAAAAGCAATGTGTGCGTCTCATGAAGAAAACAGGAAACAATGTGTTACCGATAGAATTATGCAAGCCTATATTGAAGATACCAACGAAAAACTAGAACGTAGTACTGAGAGTGTTCAAGATGCTAGCCTACTAGAAGCCATTCAAGCCATTAGCCAATATAAAATTCATGCATACAATTCTGTCGCTGCATGGGCTATTACACTTGAAATGTTGAAAGATGCCAAGTTTTTGAATGACGCTAAGTTGACTGAAAAAAACATAGACGAACGGTTGTACTATCTTGCAATTCGAGAAGTTAACCGAAAAGCGAGAGCTCCAATGGCTATTACTGCTTAATTTTTTTTTAGATATTATGGATGCCGCCTATTATAGTGAGATTAGTTTGCCAGTAAATCATATCCGGCTGGTTGGAGAATTGTGCATGCCTCCGAGAGCTAAAGCATTAATTATTTTTTCGCAAAATAGCGGAAGTAATCGCTTTAATGGTCATAATCGTCAAGTGGCTGCTTATTTACAAGATCGAAATTTTGGCACGCTTTTATTTGATTTATTGACACCTGACGAATTCCAAAAAAAAATCGATATCGATTTACTAACAAAGAGACTTATCGAAGTAACGCAATTTATAGAAAGCTTGTCAGGAACCAAGCATATTCCAATAGGATATTATGGAGGCAGTATCGGAGCAGCCGCAGCACTCAAAGCAGCCCTAAAACAACCGCAAATTTTTTGTGTAGTTGCTAAAGCGGGCCGTTTGGATCTTGTGGATGCCGATTTGGAAAAAGTAAATACACCTGTGCTGCTAATCGTTGGTGCTTTTGATGCTAAAGCCTTAGGATTGAATCAAGCTGCCTTTCAAAAATTACAATGCGAAAAAAAACTTGAAATTGTGGCTAGAGCTTCCCACACTTTTGAAGAACTTGGCGTTATGGAAAAGGTTGCAGAACTAGCAACTGCCTGGTTTAAATCCTATTTACCAGTAAAAATAACTATCTAAGATTGCAACAACATTCCAAAAACTAACTCTTAAATCATTTCTTATGCTACAAAATCGAATTCAGGCTGGGCAGTTATTGTCTAAAAAATTAGTAGGCTATAAAAACGAAAAAACCGTTGTAGTAGCGATTCCTAATGGCGGTATTCCGATTGGGTACTATATCGCTAAAGAACTCGGAGTGCCGTTAGCGGTATTGCCCGTTCAAAAAATTGGGCACCCTAATAATCCAGAACATACCATTGGAGCTGCTGGACTTACTGATTATTTTATTGCAACACCAAAAGGGATTTCCAAAAGTTATATAACAAAAAAAATCCAAGATATTCACGAGTGTTTGCGCAACTTTAAATTAAACAATCATGAGTTCTTAAAAATACCCGATTTGCACCATAAAACTGTTTTGCTTGTTGATGATGGTATGGTAAGTGGGGCGACTTTACTTTATGCTATTCGACAGCTACAAAAAAGCCAACCAAAAGAAATTATTGTTGCTGTTCCAGTCGCTTCACACTCAGCAGTTGCGGCACTACAAAAAGAAGTTGCAGCGGTAATTGTAGTAATAATACCTCCTTTTATTAGTACTGTTGCAGAATTTTATAAAAATTATGATGCGATTTCAGCGGAAGAAGTGAATTTGTACTTGCAAAAAATAAAAGCACTAGGGCAAAGCAGCCAAAGCCTTGAATCGCTAAAAACAGTTACTATGCTCCATTACAAAAATAAGAGCCAAACAACAACTATTTAGAATAGCTTCTTTTTCATGAATCAATTATTAAAAATATGGTACCTTTGGAATAGCGAATAGGAATTTTCACCTTAATTATGGGAATCTCAAAAAAAAAAATCGATTTTAAAATCGTGTTTGAAGCGATTCACAGACCATCGCTTATTCTTTCCAATGATTTAACGGTTATTACTGTAAATTCAGCTTTTCTCAAAGCCACTTCTACCGAAGTTCATGATTTGATTGGGAAGCATGTTTCTGAAATCATACCCAACGATTCGAATGCTACTCTAAAAAATAATAGCAACAGCTCTATGCTTACGGAACTAATTGACAAAATCGATTCCGCACAAATTATCCGTCATGATGTTTTAAAATCAAACGGGAGTAAAGAAGAAAAATATTGGCACTTGTCGATCAAAAAAATTAATGCTCTTGAAAATGAACCTCACTATCTTCTTTTAGAAATGGAAGATGTTACCACGAAAAAAATAAATAGTGAAAACATTTTTAGCAGCGAAGAAAAGTACCGAGACCTGTTTGAAAATGCACTAGTACCCATGTTTATAACCAATCCCAAAACTCGAAAAACATATCTCGTTAATGAAGTTGGGGTGTCTCTTTTTGGATATGCGTCTAAAAACGAATTCCTAGCCCATTATAATTTTGAAAAACACTTTACAAATCCGGAAGATTTTGAAACTATTTGTAACGACATTTTGGCTGTTGGACAAGTGAAATGGGATAAAGTAGCCATGAAAAAAAGAGACGGGACACATTTTTGGGCAAAATTGTTTTCAAAATCCATCTCTAATAAAGAGGTCATGCAAACGGTATTGGTCGATATCACAGAACAAAAAAACGCCTATTCCGTGCTTAAAATAAGTGAAGAAAAGTATAAAAATATTTTTTATAATACTTTAGTAGCTACATATAGTACCGATTTGCATACCCTTAAAGCTACCGAAGTAAATGATAAAGGAGTTGCGCTTTTCGGTTACCAATCGAGAGAAAATTTCCTGCAGCATTTTAACGCTGTCCGGCATTATGTAAATCCCAAAGATCATGATGAAAATTTCGGAGTTTTAATGGAAAAAGGGGAAGTACTAAGAATTGTAGAAATGCGACGGCTAGACGG
>CALPUN020000071.1 GCA_943326765.2 Bifidobacterium breve
ACGGCATTAGCGAACAACGTCTTAGACAAAAAATACGTTTCCAATGGTGCTGATTACGGTGGTGGCTACGTGTATTATTTTCCACAAGCGGGTATTAATTTCTTTGTTGGCCTCACCCTAACTTTTTAATACAAAAAAGCTATCAGGGTTTTTATTTTAGGGGTCATGGATTAGTTGTAATCGCGTAGGGTATTGTTGCCGAGAATCTCAATTCGATAAGCAACCATAGCGTAGGGAGCATTCCCAACGCCCGTAAACATACTGTATTTATAAATGTCGCAACCGCATTTTGCTTCCAATCCATTTAGAGTCATTAACGAACAACTTGACGGATATTGGCTCGGGCAATAGGCATTCCAAGCGTGGTACTCAGTGTCGGAAACTTTCATCAGTAACATCGCAATACCGCTAGGTTCAGTATAGGAAATCGGATTCAAATTGGTAGCCAATCCTTGAAACTGTGGCAGATTCAAATTTAGCGTTACCGAAAAAGGATAACTAGGAATAAAAGGATTGTTATTTCGGGCTCTGTCTTTGGAACAACCCAACAAGATAAACACTAAAAAAACAAAGATTACAATTTTTTTCATTTTCAAAAAAGTACAAAATAATGATGCAAACAAATATAAATTATTTAACTTTGACCTCGATATGATTAACATATTATTATAGGATAATAAATAGTAGACTATATTTAGTTACCAAGGAATCCCGTCGAGATGGGATTTTTTCTATTTATATAAAGAAAGGAAATTATGAGCGCAGTATCGTATTACACAGCAGAAGGCTTAAAAAAATTAAGAGAAGAGTTAGATCATTTAAAAAGCGTGATGCGCCCAAAAGCATCTCAAGATATAGCAGATGCAAGAGACAAAGGAGATTTGTCTGAGAATGCCGAGTATGATGCCGCCAAAGAAGCACAAGGGTTGTTAGAAATGAGAATTGCCAAATTAGAAGACGTGCATGCTAATGCCCGACTTATTGACGAGTCACAACTAGATGGTTCCAAAGCATTAGTGTTGTCGAATGTGAAAATTAAAAACCAAGCCAACGGCATCGAAATGAAATATACTTTGGTAGCCGAAAGCGAAGCCGATTTGAAAACGGGTAAAATATCAGTAACCTCACCCATTGGTCGTGGATTGCTCGGAAAATCAGTAGGCGATGTTGCCGAAATCACCGTTCCTAACGGAATTTTAAAATTTGAAGTTTTAGAAATTTCCAGAACGTAATTCCATGGCAACCATTTTTACCAAAATTGTCAATGGCGAAATACCGTGTTATAAAATTACCGAAGACGAAAACTATCTCGCATTTTTAGATGTAAATCCGAATGCCAAAGGACACACCCTTTGCATTCCAAAAGCGGAAGTCAATAAGCTTTTTGACATGGAGGAAGATTCCTATTTGGGATTGATGCAATTCGCCAGAAAAGTAGCCATTGCTCTAGAAAAAACAGTGCCTTGCAAACGAATCGGAATGGCTGTCGTAGGTTTAGAAGTGCCCCACGCACATGTGCATTTAATTCCACTCCACGAAATGGATGAAATGCGTTTTCAAAACAAAGTGAAATTAGCTCCGGAAGAATTCGAAGTCTTAGCCCAAAGCATTCAAGCCCACTTATAACCAAAATCTAAGCGTCGAGTTTCTTAAAACTCACTTGCATCGTAGTGCCTTTATTCACTTCCGATTGCAAGACTTTTATTTTGCCTTTGTGGTATTCTTCTACGATACGTTTGGTCAAGGAAAGTCCCAAGCCCCAACCTCTTTTTTTAGTGGTAAAGCCAGGTTCAAACACATTTTTAAATTGGTTTTTTGGAATTCCTTTTCCGGAATCGGTCACTTTTATTTTTACAAATTTTCCGTCATCTTCAATCACAACCGCTAATTTTCCTCGACCGCGCATGGCGTCAATAGCGTTCTTTACTAAGTTCTCGATAGTCCAACTGTGGAGCGCCGGATTCAACGAAACTACTATCGGTTTCTTAGGAGCTTTAAAGGAAAATAGTACTTGCTTCGAAAAACGAGATTGCAAATAATCATACGAGGCTAGTGTTTCTTGTATCACATCAAGTGGCTCCAAGATGGGCTCCGAGCCAATTTTCGAAAACCGATCCGTAATTGTTTGCAACCTCAAAATGTCTTTTTCAATTTCCGAAACCGTAGTCGGATCAACATCATCAGCCTTCATGATTTCGAGCCACCCAATCAAAGACGACAAAGGCGTGCCAATTTGATGCGCCGTTTCCTTCGCCATTCCAGCCCACAGCTTATTTTGAGTAGCCATTTTGGTGCTTTTGTAATAATTATATACCAAGGCTCCAAACAACACAATAATCAGCACTAAAGCAATCGGGTAGTATTTCAGTTTGTTCAATAAATCCGAATCACCATAATACACATACTGAAATTTTCCAGGCACATATTCAATGACAATAGGGTCGTTTTGGTTCTTAAGTTTCGCCAGTAAAGCAGCTGATTGCGGCTTGTTGTTCTTAATTTCATCATCAATATTTTTCGTATTAATGATGCTGTCGTGCTCGGTTAGAATAATCGGAATCGAAGCATTTTGCATAATCTTACGCTGAAGCTCAATATCGGTATCCACGCCTGCATTGTTGAGCGATTTTAACGCTTCCGCCCAATGCTCCATCTTAACGCGTTCTTCGTTCTTGAAAATCTGAAAAAAAGTATAGGTGTTCCAAAGAATCAAAGAAATGATCACAAAGGAAGCTGTAATCAAAATCCAACGCGTAATGTTCTTCTGATTCGAAAATTGCATACTCAAAATTTAGCCCTAAATATAACGAAATATTAGAAGTTTGAAAGGAAATTATTTCAGGAGCTGTTTCCCGCTATCCGCTGCAATCTCTGCGAGGATTTCCGACTTCTAAGATCTTATCAACAGCCATAGCAAGTCTAGTCTTGATTTACTATTTTTACAAAAAAGAGAACCCCATGTTAAGTATCGAACCTAAAGATCTAACGCCTGCCAAACTACAAGGCTACTTGCAAAGTGCCGTAGCGCCCCGACCAATTGCTTTTGCCAGCACCTTGAGTAAAAGTGGTAAACCCAATTTGTCGCCTTTTAGTTTTTTTAATGTGTTTAGCTCCAATCCGCCGATATTGATTTTTTCTCCAGCCCGACGCGTACGAGACAATACGGTAAAACACACGCTGATCAATGCCGAAGACACCAAAGAAGTCGTAATCAACGTAGTCAATTTTGACATGGTGCAACAAACTTCTTTGTCAAGTACCGAATATGCCGAAGGCGTGAATGAATTTCTAAAAGCCGGATTTACCGCCATTCCCTCCGATATCGTAAAACCGTATCGGGTGAAAGAATCTCCCGTGCAATTCGAATGCAGAGTCAATCAAATTATTCCACTTGGAACCCAAGGCGGAGCAGGAAACTTAGTGATTTGTGAAGTGCTTAAAATCCATATAGACGAAAAAATACTCGACGAAAACGGAGCCATCGATCAGGCAAAAATCGATTTGGTTTCACGATTGGGAGCCAATTGGTATTCTCGAGCCAATCAAGGACTTTTTGAAGTGCCCAAACCATTAACCACAATCGGAATCGGAGTGGATGCCATACCCAATTTCATCAAAGAAAGCCCCGTGTTTACTGGGAACGATTTGGGGTTGTTGGGAAATGTAGCATCCTTGCCTACGAACGAAGAAGTTACTATATTTGTAAAGCAAAATTTTGCAGTAAAAGGAGTTTTAAGCGCTGACGATGAACTTAAAGTACATCAGAAAGCGAAAGACTATTTAAACCAAAACGAAGTGCTTTCGGCATGGAAAGTGCTTTTGGCCAGCAACAATTTAAAATAAAATAAACAATAAAAAACAGAGAAGATGGAAGTTACAGGAAAAATTAAAATGATTGATACCACTAAGGAAGTGGGTTCGGCAGGATTCAAAAAAAGAGATGTTGTCGTAACAACAGACGAACAATATCCGCAACATATTTTAGTGCAATTTGTACAAGACAAATGTGATTTGTTGAACTCTTTTCAAGCGGGAGATGCCGTGAAAATCGACATCAATTTAAGAGGAAGAGAATGGACCAATCCACAAGGAGAAACCGTTTATTTCAATACCATCCAAGGATGGAGAATTGGCAAAGTACAAGCAGAAGCACCACAAGCGCAAGCGCAACCAATGCCTTCAGCAGAAGCATTTGAACCTGCCACAAGTTTTACAGAAGAAGAACACGACGATTTGCCTTTCTAAAAACAGCAAAAGGATTCCTTTTATCGTTCCAATACCAAACCTATGCCGTAATTTGTTCCCATTTGTGGGTATAAAAAAGCATGGGTTTTGTTTTTCCCAAAAGTAAACGATTGAAAAGGACACCAGTAGGAAACGATGGTGCCTACCGCCATTCCGATTCCGGCTCCTTCGAGCACATCGGAAGTTCGGTGTTTGTTGTTGGCAATCCGAAAAGCCCCTGTAGCCGTGGCAAACAAAAAGCCGCTACTGGCATACCAAATATTGCTGTCTTTGTATTCGTAAAATAAAAGCGTAGCATTGGTAAAAGCCGTTCCGGTATGCCCTGATGGGAAACTGAAACTATCCGATAAATCCGGACGTTCTTCCTTAAAAGAGTGTTTCATCATTTGAACCGCGCCACACATAATAGTATTAGCCACAACAATGTTAATGGTTTGATGCAGGAGATCATTTTTCGGTTGAAAACCCAGATACCGTCCTCCATAAATTTGAAGCACGGCTTCGTATTGAAGGTAATCATCTGCTTTGGTGTGAAAATCCTTCCCGAAAGCAGATCGGATATCGGTTTGCAAACGGTCATTTGCATTAGTGTTTAACAAGGCGAAACCACCACCGATTAGTAATGCAGGTACGATTAGGGGTTTGTAGGATAATTTAGAATGTTTCCCCATTGAAATGGAATCATTAGATTGAGCGACACCCGAAAGCATTGTAAAAGCACAAATGAGTACAAGGATACATTTCATAATTGGGATTTAAAAAGTGACGCTTCCGCCGATCAAGTTATACCCCCATTTTTGTGAGGCTGTAAAATGGTATGAATATTTCTTAGTTTCCGTAATGTCGGACTTGGTAATAGAAGCACTGTTTTTTACTATGTTTTTTCCAATAATATAGCCCATAACTAAAGAAATAGGATAATCAGAAACCCAGTGTACACTGCTTTGAACCATTTGAAAAGATAACAATCCAATGAGTGTAAACCCTACAGGCTTGATCCATTTTTTATCGGGGTAATTTCCGGCAATGACATATAGTGATGCCGTGGCAGTCATTAAATGTCCAGATGGGAAAGCATCATAGTTGGGCGTGTTTTTAGCAAATGCACCAAAACTTGGAAACGGATGCCATTCTCCTCCCGGATTCCCTTGTTCTAAAGCAGGTGTTGGGCTCTGTCTTCCGGAAATGCGCTTGAATGTTTGACTGAAAACACCTGTAATTAAAAGACCTTCCATCAATCCGGAAGCTGTATGAAGCGAACGGTAATCATTGTTTAGAAGTCCGTAGGTCGTAAATCCGATGCATAATAATACGGGAGTTGTACCATTTCCAATTAAATAAATTGCGGAGGTTGCATTGGGAGGAATGTTGCTTAAGGGGCCAAAACTTTTGTATCGAGCAACATCTGCCATGCCTAACTTTCGACCGATTTGCCTCGACTGGTCTAATAGGTATTGATCCGCAGGTAATAACGCAACGGTGGCTACACCAGAGACGCCAAGTGCAATAAGATTGTCGGTTTGACCGGCATCTTTAATAGTCCCAATCACACTTTTAGGGAGTTTTGTTATGAAATCAAATAGTTTGGGTTTGTTGTAAATGTAGAGATCTCCATTTTTTAAAGTATATCTTTGAGAAGGTTTTTGAGAAGGGAGAGTATCTAAAACTTGAGATTGAACCGTGAAAAATGTCAAGAATAAAAAACAGGCTAAAATTGTTTTTTGCATTTATTTTTTTGTTAAAAATGAATTTAGTTTTATCAAAACATGGCTAAAATACTTTAAAATAAATTAAGTTTAGATGAATTTTTTTTGAAGGAATTATATTTGTAATAATTCTAAATATTTATAATGTTTGTACTTACTCAAGAACTTTTTTTTCCTCCGGTTGAAACAGCAACTTCCGATGGCATTTTAGCCCTGGGAGGCGATTTAACTACAGACCGATTGCTGTTAGCTTATCAAAACGGAATTTTCCCCTGGTTTGAAGAAGAGCAACCTATAATTTGGTGGTCGCCAAACCCGAGAATGGTTTTGTTTTTTGAGGATTTAATCGTTTCTAAAAGCATGCAAACAATTCTTAAGAAGAAGGCATTTACAGTAACGTTCAATCAAAATTTTAGAGCCGTAATTTCAAATTGCCAGCAAATCAAAAGGGAAGGACAAAACGGAACCTGGATTACCAACGACATGATTGAAGCCTATTGCAAACTGCACGAATTGGGTCATGCTAAATCCGTTGAGGTTTGGCAAAATGATATTCTGGTTGGAGGGTTGTATGGTGTCGATTTGAAATCAGTTTTTTGCGGAGAAAGTATGTTTTCTAAAGTAGCTAATGCTTCTAAAGTGGCTTTTATTTCTTTAGTCAATCAATTAAAACTGGACAATTACAAACTTCTAGATTGTCAGGTTTATAATGAACATCTAGAAAGTTTAGGATGTCGAGAAATTCCTAGAGAACAGTTTCTTGGGATTTTGATTGGAAAGTAACTAGAATCTATTTTTTTCTTTTCCAGCAATCCGCCACGTGATCATTTACCATTCCGGTTGCCTGCATGTGGGCATAAACGACAGTGGAACCCACAAATTTAAAGCCTCTTTTCTTAAGATCTTTGCTGATAGCATCTGAAATTGGAGTAGTAGCTTGTATCTCTTTTAAAGATTGGAGTTGGTTTAAGATTGGCTTGTCGTCAACAAAACCCCAAATGTACTTAGAGAAACTTCCAAATTCTTCTTGTACTTTCATAAAAGCAATAGCATTAGCAATGGTTGCTCGGATTTTAAGTTGATTGCGAATAATTCCAGCATCCAGCAATAATTGTTGCACTTTGTCTTCGTCATAGTGTGCTATTTTTTGAAAATCGAATTGGTCAAATGCATTCCGGAAGTTTTCTCTTTTACGTAAAATAGTATACCAACTTAGACCGGCTTGGAATGTTTCTAGTACTAAAAACTCAAAAAGGGTGGCATCATCGTATACGGGATTCCCCCATTCGGTATCATGGTAATCTCGGTATAAATCATCTTTTTCGCACCACGCACAGCGAATTTTTGTTTTCATGAATTAGGTACTATGAATGTATTTTTCGATTAGAAAATGTCCTAGATAAATTAAAGGAGTTAGCAAAATGGCAAGGACTAATTTTACAAAATAGCCCGTAAAAGCAGATAAAATGTAAACCTCGGTTGTCATTTTCCCAGTCATCCAAAAGGCAATTCCGAGCACAATGAAGCTATCAAACAATTGTGAAATCACTGTAGATCCAGTGCTGCGTAGCCAAATCCTTTTGTTTCCCGTTTTGTTTTTTAAAAAATGAAAAATGGTAACATCTATTAACTGAGAAACTAAAAAGGCGGTAATACTTCCAACGATAATCCACATGCTTTGGCCAAACACACCATTAAATTGGGAATCTGTTACCAAGTTTGGTCCTTCAACGGCGGGAATTTTAAGTGCTACATATAGCAACACAAAACAATAGGCGATCAAACTGGCCGTAATTAAAGACAGTTTTTTTACACCTTTTTCCCCGAAGTATTCGTTGATTAAATCGGTAGAAATGAATACGATTGGCCAAGGTAAAATACCGATACTCATTACAGCGGAACCCACATGAATGAGTTTGCTGCCAATTAGTTCTGCCACCACCGCATTGGTTATAAAAATGCCGGCAAGAACCACGTAAACGGTGTCTTTTTTAGATTGAAACATATGATATGAGTTTGAGATATAAAAAAACCTCCACAAAAGTAGAGGTTTTTTTTAATAGAGAGAAGGTTATTTTACCACCAACCGTATACTTTATATTGTACGCTTGGTTGGTGATTTCCATAAGCAACACCAATGTCGCGCGCGGCTTTGATAGTAGCTTTTTGAATATCTACATTGTCTTGTTGTTGTTTCATTTGGTATTTCCATTCTCTTTGATCCAAATCTTTCACACGTTGTGCGATTTTAGAAGATAAGGCCAACGCTTCTTTATAGCAAGCGGCGCCCGGTTCAATTTGAGAAAGAATCCCTCCTGCATTTTCAGCGCTAGATAAATCTTGTGCCGCATTCCAAGCAGTGGTTGCTTCCATTAAACGTTGTTTGCATTCTCTGTCAATTTGTTTTTTATAAATAGGCGCAACCGCATCCATCGCTTTATCGTAACACGCTTTGCATACCTCAGGTACGCCTGTCAATTTCATGATGGCATCTTCAAATTTGTTTTGAGCCGCCATGGTTTGCGCATCTTTCAAGATAAAATCACATTTACTGTTGTAGTACTCCATGATTTTAGTTTTCCCTTTTTCAATGAACGTTTGGTATACAGGGTCTTTGGTTTTTAAGCCATTTAAGGCAGCGATATAGGCTTTAGTTTCATTAGTCCCCACCCCTTTTAAGGTCACGGATTGACTTGAAAATAAGGTACCATCTAAACCATCACCAATGTATAATGTAACTTCTAAAGTATAAGCATGCATGGGTGGTGCTGTAGGCGTAATGTCTTTGGTTAATACGGATATATTGGTCGTCATTATAAATCTTGAATTTGACGAACCACCTAAACCGTTGGCGGTAGCGATTTGAGATAATTTATTGGCTAAACTTGCTTTTACAGCAGGAGTTATACCTTCAATTTGATCAGGAATATAAGCTGTTAGGGCAATACGAGCCCCATCGTCAGATTTTCCAGCCGTGTTTTGTGCCGAAGCTGTCATCGACAAACCAAGGAAACAGATTGCTAAAACTAATTTTTTCATATGGATATATTTTTATTTTTCACCGATTACTATAGCCGCTTGACCTAAACCTTTCATGGTCAATTTGGCTGTGATTTGGTATTTTTCTTTTAAGAATTTTTGTAAGCCTTTAGCCCATCCTCTGGTATCTTGTGCTTTTCCGTTTGCATCCATCAAGGCAATACGAACTTGCTCAAAAAACATTTTGTTTTCTGACGATTCAGTGGTGCTAAATCTGCCTTTTACAGTGTTATCAGAAACCCATTTTTCAATGATTGATCCCAGTTCTTCACCTTCGTATTCGCTTTCTAAATCGCCTTCAAAGGAGTCGAATTTTTTAATTCTCATAGTTACTTCTCTACCATTTTCGAACATGTCTTCGAAGTGTTTTTGAAGTAATCCATTAAAATTATCCAAGTGAGATAAAACAGCTGTTTCTAACATTACAGGTAGTGGCGCGCCAATTAAATCATTTCCAGTACCAGAAGCACCCGCTACGTTTTTGTCAGTATAGGCGTCAAATCCGGCCAAATCAAAGGTGACCGATTTTTTGGGTCCAAATGAATTGATTTTCCAGTTGATCTGCATCCAGATATCGGCTTTGGCAACACTTTTCAATTTGTCTACCGGACTTTCGCTGATACCAGCGCCAGTTTTGCTAGTAGCCATGGAATTTTCAGCTGCTTCAGACTCGATGGATTTCAAGGTTTGCTCTAAGGATTTCAATTGAAACCCACGTGCTGCCATCAATTCCCCTAGTTTATTCATTACCAAGGTAAGTTCGGTATTTTCTTGAACGGCACGTTTGTAATCACAAATTTTGATTTTCGAACCTTGATTGTCAAATTCTATAAAAAAACCATTAGTGATACACCAGTTGTCACTAGGCACTACCATAATGAGCGGTTTTTTTGCTTGAGCAAATGATTCAACTGCTATTAAAGCAAAAAGGGAAACTACTAAATATTTAAAGTTAATTTTCATACGTATTTGTTTATTGTTTAATAATGTTATCAGCAATTAGTTTGGCTTTTAACTCCGCGCGCAAAATACGCACAACCAAACCATTGGTAACGCTTTCGGTAGTTTTTTTACGATCACGACTGATTTTATCCCCAATGCGTTCATCACGAAGAGACACGTAGTTTTTGTATTCACCACCATCAGCAAAGAAAGCGTTGAAGTAATCTTCGTATTTTTCTTCTGCATTAACTAGAAAAATCAACGGTTTTTGATTGCATTCTTGTTTGCCTTCGTGTATGCCTTTGAAAATTACATCGCGCATGGCATTCTTTTTGGCTTGTTCTACTGCATCGGCACGGTTTCTTCCGTTACCCCATGCTTTCAAGGTTTGAGATCCGTCTAATTCTACCCCTAAACATTCTGTTTTGTAGGAGTAATACCCAGCTGTTTTTTTCTGAGCTGTAGCGCTTAGCGTAAGCACTAACACGACTAAAAGTGCAATTAATTTTTTCATTTTTTTTACGATTAAAATCCTGCAGACAATCCTTTAATTATTCCGGCATTTTCTAAATCTTTACGCAATTCTTCTTTACGAACAGAAATCAAAACGCCAATTTTGTATTCTTTACCTACTTTCATTCGGTCTTCGGCAGCCACAGCGCCATCGTTAGTTAACGAAACAAATTTTAAGTATTTTCCACCATCAGCAAAAAAAGCATCAAAAAAATCAGCTTTTTCGTCTTGCAAGTTGGGGTTGTTCGTTAATGGAGATTGTCCAGGAACACGGTCAGTTCCGGCATAACCTCTAAAGATAATACCGTGTACCGCATTTTTTTTAGCTTGTTCAATAGCCACATCTGGTTTTTTAGAATACGACCAAACTTTAATTAAATAAGTTCCGGCAACGCCTTGTTGAACCGCTTCAATTTCATAGCGCCATGCGTTAGTGTCTTTGTCTGCTTTTTTCTTTGCTTGTGCATTTCCGGTAAAGGCAAAAGCTACAACAGCAAGAAGAGTAATTACTAGGTGTTTCATTTTTTAGTTTTTAAAGAGTGAATAAAAACCATTCCCTTGCCTAAACAAAGGAATGGCTGAATATATTTATTTAAGTTGACGAATCAATAAACCAGAATAGAATTTTTTTCCGCCTTTGAATGTACTTCTGTCTAATGCTCCTTCAGCGGGTGCTTCGTCGCCTAAATTGAAACGGTTGTCCCAAATTTTGTCGCCATCCACTTTAATGGTTCCAACGCTTTTGTATTCGATTTTTCCAGTTTTTTGATCCATAACGGCTTCCAATACTTCGAATTTATCACCACCTTCTAGACCTTCTTTCATTCCAATTTTAGCGGTAATTGGTTCTCCGGTATACAAAGGTACTTTTGGTTTAAACACGTCGTAGTTCTTTTGCAGTTTGGCAAATACTTTTTCGATGTTACGGGTAACGGATAAATTGATGATTTGGTCCTCAGTTCTTTTTTCTTTCATGGAGAAAGTGACCAAAGTAGTGGCTTTTTGAGACCCTACGAATTCCATTTGGAATAAATCAGTGTTAGCGTCAAATTTCGCTTTCATGGCTGGGGTCATTGCGCCTTTTTCGGCATACATGTCTTGGAAGAAAGTACCCTGGGTAGCGTCATCCCATTTTAATTTATACAAATAAGAAGTAGTCCAAACGGAGTAGCCTTCTTTTCCTTTGTTATAAGCAATTTGAGCTGCTTTTTCGATTCCCATTCTCACTAAACCTGGGGCATTTGATGAAGCCAAGATAATCCCATCGCGAATTCCTCTAGCGATTGGCTCGTTTTCTACGAATTTCATTTTAGAAACCACTACAAACGTATTGTTGATTAACTCAAAACCAGCAGTAGCCAACAATGCTTTTCCATCGCTTGAAGCAGAAGCTGTTTTAGTGTCCAAAAAAGAAGCATTAAAAGCTCCTCTTTCACCGATTAATTGCCAATCAAAACTTCCATCTGCTTGGCGGTTAAACCATTTGGCAACTAAATTTTTGGCAATTTTTTCGTCTTTTAAGTATTTTTCAATTACTTCTGGTGTTTTAGATTCTACGGTATCGGTAGTGTATTTGGCTGGATTGAATGATTTGGCGCCAATGTTGTGGTTGTCGTATTTGTCTGGAAAAGGTGCGCCATAATAGGCATTGATTACTTGGTCTTTTTTTGGAAAACCTGACGATTCGATCAAGATGGTATGCAAGGAACTTCTTCTGTATTTGATTTCCTTCATGTCTTTTTGGCTTTCTTGTGCAAAAAGCATGCAAGAACACAATACAGTGCTCAGAGTAATAAAAATAATTTTTTTCATAAATTGGTTTTTGTTAAGTTTGGTTTTTGTTAAGTTTGGTTTTAATGTCTAGAATAAACATCCTACAGAAAATTGAATCACTGAGT
>CALPUN020000072.1 GCA_943326765.2 Bifidobacterium breve
CCTGTTTTTGTGTATTGTATGGCTGGAAGTCGAAGTAAAAAAGCGGCTGTAAAACTCGAAGAATTGGGTTTTCAAAAAATATATGATTTTCAAGGCGGGATTATGAAATGGAACGCAGCCGGACTTTCAGAGCCAAGCGACAAGATTATCGGAATGTGTTCCCAAGAATATGGCAATTTATTAAATACTGATAAATTGGTATTGGTTGATTTTTATGCGGAATGGTGTGAACCTTGTAAGAAAATGGCGCCTTATCTTCTAAAAATGCAAACGGAATTAAAAGATAAAGTCACCATTATTCGTTTAAATGCCGATGAAAACAAGACGTTGGTTTCGGAACTTAAAATTGATGGATTGCCAGCCTTATTGCTATATCATAATAAAGAAGTGAAGTGGAAACACAATGGTTTTATTAGTGAAGAAGATTTGAAAAAACAATTACAATAGGTCCGATGCTATCAAAAGAATCCCTTCTATTTATGGCAGATCTTAAGGCCAACAACAACCGTGATTGGTTTCTGTCACAGAAGAAACGCTACGAGGAATATAAAAAGGATTACCATCAGCTCATAACTGATCTGCTGGAAGTGATGAAACCACACGACCCTGCTTTAGAGTTATTGGAGGTAAAAAACTGTACGTTCCGCATTAATCGTGATATTCGGTTTTCTAAAGACAAATCGCCATACAAAACCCACATGGGTATTTGGATGCCATCAGTTACGAGAAAAGGAGAATCTTCCGGATATTATCTTCACATTGAAAATGAAAAATCGTTTCTTGGAGGCGGAATGTATTGCCCGCTTCCCGAGCAACTTCAAAAAATAAGAAAGGAAATCAACTTTTTTTACGAAGATTTAGAAACTTTAATCAATCAAAAATCATTTCATGATGTTTATGGAACTCTAAATCGCGACGAAAAGACCACTTTAAAAAATCCACCAAAAGGATATGATAAGGAACATCCTGCTATTGAATTTCTCAAGTTAAAAAGTTTTACCGCCACGCAACAATTCGACACTCCAATGGTTACCCAAAAAGATTTTGCAAACCAAGTAGGGCAAAAGCTATTGGCTTTAAAGCCTTTGAATGATTTTATCAATCGTGCGCTAACTTCAGAGGAATAATAGTAAAATGAAAAAAAGGAAAATACTTTTTCTCGGAGAAACTTATAGAGCCGATGCTATCACTTGGATTTCCGGATTGCGTGAATTTGGCGACTTTGAAGTGATCACTTGGGAATTAAAAACCTCTGGGCCTGGTATTTTTAAACGCCTTTTACGAATTTTAGAATATACGCTATCCCTAATCCAGATTAGAAGAATAATCAAAGAACAGCAACCTGATATGGTTATTGCGGAACGGACGACCAGTTACGGTTTTCTCGCTGCATTGACTGGTGTAAAGCCTGTAGCTATAGCGCAACAAGGTGTTACCGATTTGTGGCCCGAAAGTTCTTTATTGTTCCCAATTAAGAAAAGAATTCAAAATTATGCTTTTCGAAAAGCGACCTTGATTCATGCATGGGGTTCCGTAATGGCATTATCGATGAAAAAAGCTCAAGTCGATATGTTGAAAGTGCTAGTTTTGCCCAAAGGCATCAATTTAAAATTTTTTAAAAATGCCAATACTTCCGACAATTCTAAAATTAATGCTATAGTCACCCGATCCTTATTACCGGAATACCGGCATGATACCATTTTGAAATCCTTCGGGGTACTACATGAAAAAGGAGTCGCTTTTCAGTTGACAATCGTTGGAGACGGACCACAACTTCCTCTTCTAAAGGAAACTGCCAAAAAATTAAACATAGAAGAAAAAGTGATATTCACAGGACGAATTCCAAATACGGAATTGCCAAATTTATTAGAAAAATCCAATTTTTATATCAGCATGCCCATCACCGAAGGAGTTTCTGCCTCTTTGTTTGAAGCCATGGCAATGTATTGCTATCCAATTGTCACTGATATTCCTGGTAATCAAAGTTGGATTACCCATAGAGAAAATGGCCAATTAATTCCGGTAGATGATTTTGAAACTTTAGCTACTGAATTACTATGGGCTTATGAAAACCCTACATATCGCGAAAACGTAGTAAAGCGCAACCGAATTTTTATAGAGGAAAATGCCAATTATGAAATTAATATGAAACTAATTTCTGAGCGATACCATGAATTAATTAATACTCATTCAAACTAGTAATTATGTGTGGTATTAATGGTATTTTACATCTGGACTCACAAAGAAAAGTAGACGAGCGCGTTTTAACTCAAATGCGCGACGCCTTAGAGCATCGTGGTCCGGACGATAAAGGTATTTTTATTGACAACCATTTGGGCTTTGGCCATCGCCGTTTGTCAATTTTAGATGTAACCACTGCGGGTCACCAACCTTTTCTTTCGGAAGACGGTCGCTATGTTATTGTATTTAATGGGGAGATTTACAACTTTAAAGATTTTTATCCCGAATTAAGAAGCAACGGTTTTGAAATTAAGACTCATTCCGATACCGAAGTATTGTTGAAATTATACCAATTGCACGGCTTGAACATGCTGAACCGTTTGAACGGAATGTTCGCCTTTGCCATATGGGACAAACTCGAAAAAAAGCTAGTGTTAGTGCGCGATCGGATGGGTGTAAAACCTTTGTATTACGCTTTACATAACGAAACGATTTATTTTGGTTCCGAACAAAAAGCACTTTTTACCGCAGGCGTTCCATTGAAAATTGCTCAAGATGGCGTTGAAGAATATATCTTTAATCGTTTTGTAGCTGGTGAAAACACGCTCTATGAAAAAGTTAAAAAAGTACTTCCAGGTCATGCCATGACGGTCTTTTTTAACGGAATGACTACCCTCGAAAAATGGTGGGATTTAAAACGCGAAATTCAAAATCATGCCGTAATTAAAAAACCGATGGATTGGTTTACCGAAACCTTTGATGACTCAATTAAACTTCGAATGGTTAGTGATGTTCCTGTGGGTGTTTTGCTTAGCGCTGGATTGGATTCTTCTTCAGTATTGGCATCATTATACGAGCAAAAATTCAAAGACATTCAAGCGTTCAATATTGGTTTCAAAGAACAAGAACACAACGAATCCCATTTGGCAAAAAGGTTGGCCGAAAAATATGATTATAATTTCAATTCCATCGTTTTAGAAGATAAAAATTTGTTTGACAAACTATTATCATCCACTTATTATCAAGACGAACCCTTGATGCACCTCAACGAACCGCATCTTTTAGCGCTATCGCAAATGGCACAACCAAAAGTAAAAGTATTACTTTCCGGTGAAGGCGCCGATGAATTAATGGGTGGTTATGTTCGCTACAAAGCCCTTCGCTATCCATCCTTATTGTCGTCTATTGCGACCATTGGGAATTTGGACCTCTTTGCTAACAAACCGCGATATGAAAAATTGATTCGGTACGCGCAACTAAAAAACAATGCCGATTTAGTTCTATATAACGGTTCCAATATATTTCCCAAAGATATTGAGCAAACGTTTGGAATTACCTCGGTACCAAATAATGAATACCGAAAACAAATATATTCCGAAGCCAAATCACTATATCCCAATAATTTAAGACGTCAAGCTTTATATTTTGATCAACATACTTATTTGTGTTCGTTGCTTGATAGAAACGATCGTTCTACTATGGGATCGTCCATCGAATGTCGAGAGCCCTTTTTAGATCCGAGATTAATTTCCGGAATTGGTTCTTTAGATGACCATTGGTTTTTTAAAGGAAAAAAAGGAAAGTATATTTTGAAGGCTTCCCTTGGGAAACGATTGCCAGAAGAAATTTTAAACTTCCGAAAAGTAGGACTGAGTGCGCCTTGGGGTGACTATATTACGAAAAGTCCTGCCTTTAAAGAAGAGATCGATTCTTTTTCAAAAAGTGATTTGTTTGAAATGCCTTATTTTCAAAATATCAATGCGAAAAAATTGATTCAAAATCTTCAGAGTGGCGATACTAGAATGGTTTCTTATATTATGCCTTTATTCATGATGCACATCTGGATGAAGTATTATGTTAACAAATTCATGACACTTGCTGAAAACGTTTAGCATGACCTTTCCTGAAATTGTCTTAAATTTGGGTTTTAAAAGACATCCAATCGTAGCTTTCCTTTTATGAACATCAGCCAAAATTTTTCGCTAAAGAATTATAATACTTTCGGAATTGAAGCCAAAGCCAAACAGTTTGTGGCGGTGCATTCCATATCCGAATTGCAAACCCTATTGCAAGAACATCGTGAGGAAAAAAAATTCATATTAGGCGGGGGAAGTAACATGCTGTTAACCAAAGATATCGATACTTTAGTGATTCATATTGATTTAAAAGGGAAAAAAGTACTTCGGGAAGACGACATTTTTGTTTGGGTAGAAAGTCAAGCGGGAGAAAACTGGCATGAATTTGTGCTTTGGACACTCGATAATAATTTTGGAGGATTGGAAAACATGTCCTTAATTCCGGGGAATGTAGGTACAACTCCCGTTCAAAACATTGGCGCCTATGGAACCGAAATTAAAGATACGATGGTTTCCTGTGATGCTATAAAAATTACCACACAAGAACTACAAACCTTTACCAATGCCGAGTGTCACTTTGGCTACCGCGAAAGTATTTTTAAACAAGAAGCCAAAGACCAATACGTCATTACTTCCGTTGTTTTTAAATTGACGAAACGAAATCATAAAATCAATACCTCTTACGGTGATATTTTAGCCGAATTGACCCAGAAAGAAATCACCAACCCAACCATCAAAGACGTTAGCAACGCAGTGATAGCCATTCGGCAAAGCAAATTACCCGATCCTAAAGAATTAGGGAATAGCGGAAGTTTCTTCAAAAACCCGATTTTATTGAAAGTTGATTTTGAGAAAATTCATCAAAAATTTCCAGAAATGAGATACTTTGAAGTGTCTGAAACCGAAGTAAAAGTTCCAGCCGGTTGGCTCATCGAACAAGCCGGCTTTAAAGGAAAACGGTTTGGCGATGCTGGTATTCATAAAAATCAAGCACTCGTTTTAGTAAATTATGGCAACGCTACGGGACAAGAAATCCTAGCCGTTTCTAAAGAAATTCAAGCGACAATTTTGAAAACCTTTGGAATTGCGATTGAAGCGGAAGTCAATATAATTTAGAATTACGCTATTTGAAAGAAATCACAAGCAGCAATCCTAAAAAAATACCCGCGTTAATTAAGCTATTCGCAAACCATTAGTGACTTTCAAATCGGAAGTTAAAAGTACAATATCACTATCGTCACCAACTGATCCCAAAACCAAACAGTCGCTAAAAAACTTTCCAATTTGTTTGCGAGGAAAATTGACAACCGCTATAATTTGTTTGTTTAGCAATTCTTCTTTCGAATATCGCTTTGTTATTTGAGCGGAAGATTTCTTAATTCCCAGCTCCTTTCCGAAATCAATCGTCAGTTGGTAGGCCGGTTTTCTGGCTTCGGGAAAATCATGAACTGCTACAATAGTTCCCACTCGCATTTCAATCTTTTCAAAATCGGACCAACCCAATAGCATTGTGCGTTCTGTATTCATAGCCTACGAATCGTGTTTTTACAATAGCAAATTTAGTTTTTTAAAAGCATCATCGTCAAAAACGGTACATTAACATTGAAAAAGTAGTGTTTGGTATCGTTTTTATATTCGTATGACAACTGAAATGTTTAATTTATTTTATACTTTTAGTGCAAGCGATTTTTCTTAAAATAACTCCCGATAAAATTCGGAACTAGTACTACATTCTAGAATCGCTTTACTGCTAATTTCATTGACTATGCAAATAATTCATATCAGCGCCGAATGTTATCCCGTGGCCAAAGTAGGTGGTTTGGGTGATGTGGTTGGGGCGCTTCCCAAGTACCAAAATCAACTTGGTCACCAATCGAAAGTAGTCGTGCCGGGGTATCACAACACATTTCTTGAAGAAAATCAATACGATGTGGTGCATCAAGGCCAACTGAAATTGGGACGGTTTCTCTTCTCCTACTCTATTTTAAAAGAAAAAACAAATAAACTGGGATTTGAGTTGTACCAAATTGCCATTCCTGAATTATTCGACCGGCCCAACGTTTATTCTTATGAAGACGATACCGAGCGGTTTTTTGCTTTTCAAATTGCTTTATTGAATTGGCTTACAGAAACGAATCAATATCCCGATATTTTGCATTGCCACGACCACCATTCGAGTTTGATTCCATTTATGGTGCAATTTTGTGATGACTATCAAAATTTAAAAGCTACTCCGACAGTGTTAACCATTCACAATGCACAATACCAAGGTTGGTTTGGTTTCGATAAATTGCATTTTTTTCCTGGTTTTGATTTGGCTAAAATTGGCTATCTTGAATGGAATGGTGGTCTCAATTCGTTAGCAGCTGCCATCAAATGTGCGTGGAAAATCACCACCGTTTCTCCAAGTTATTTAGATGAAATTAGTAATGATGCCAATGGTTTAGAAAGTTTATTACGTTGGGAACGTCCGAAATCAGTAGGCATTTTAAACGGAATAGACACTGAGGTTTGGAACCCAAAAACCGACCCCATGTTGCCGATTCCCTATGATTTGAAAACCTATAAAAAAGGCAAAGCCGAAAACAAAAGAATCTTGTGCAAACAATTTAATTTGGATGAAAGCAAACCCTTGTTCATCTTTATTGGACGTTTGGTAGCTGAAAAAGGAGCCGACTTGCTCTCGCAAATCTGTAGTTTGGCATTGCACGAAAACCATAAAGAGATTACTATTTTAATTTTGGGTTCTGGTGATCCACAAGCGGAGCGTGATTTGCTGAACTTGCAAAATTTTTACCACGGAAATTATAATGTTTTTATTGGCTACAATGAAAAATTAGCGCATACCCTTTATGCAGGCGCCGATTTCTTATTGATGCCATCTCGAGTAGAACCTTGTGGTTTAAATCAAATGTATGCATTGCGATACGGAACCGTTCCTATTGTTCGGAGCACGGGTGGTTTGCGAGATACCGTCACTGATATTGACAATGGTGGTTTTGGAATTTGCCACACTCAAACCAGTATATCCGATGTGAACCTGTCTATAACTAGAGCGGTTGGCTTGTTTCAAGATACAAAAAAGTGGGATGCCATCCGGAAAGAAATCATGCAAATTGACCATTCTTGGGACAAAGTTGCTGAGGAATATATCGAAGTCTATGAATCTTTAAAAAAATAAAACGATGAACAAAAGTACATTAGCCATTATTTTAGGCGGCGGGCAAGGGTCACGTTTGGCGCCACTCACGGAAAGCCGTTCCAAACCAGCTGTTCCCATTGCTGGAAAATACCGATTGGTCGATATTCCGATTTCCAATTGCATCAATTCGGATATCAAACGCATGTTTGTATTGACTCAATTCAATTCGGCTTCCTTAAACCAACATATCAAAAACACGTATCATTTCAGTCATTTTAGCACGGCATTTGTCGACATTTTAGCAGCAGAGCAAACCCCCGATAACCCCACTTGGTTTCAGGGAACAGCCGATGCAGTGCGCCAATGCATGCAACATTTCATGAACCATGAGTTTGATTACGCACTGATATTATCGGGCGATCAGTTGTATCAAATGGATTTCAATGAAATGATCAAAGCACACCAAAAAAGTGGCGCTACAATTTCAATCGCCACCTTGCCCGTAACAGCAAAAGAAGCCTCTGAATTTGGAATTTTAAAAACCGATTCCGAAAATTTCATCACATCATTTATTGAAAAACCAGCACCCGATTTGTTGCCCAATTGGACTTCCGAAGTAAGCGATGAAATGAAAGAAGAAGGAAAACATTACTTGGCGTCGATGGGGATTTATATTTTTAATCGGGAATTGTTAATCGAGTTGATGGCAAATCCCGATACTAAGGATTTTGGGAAAGAAATCATTCCGCAAGCCATTGGCAAACAAAAAATATTGAGTTACCAATACGAAGGGTATTGGACAGATATTGGAAACATCGATTCGTTTTTTGAAGCTAATTTAGGGTTGACCGATGACATTCCGAAGTTTAATCTTTTTGACAATTCTAGTAAAATTTATACTAGAGCTAGGGTTTTACCGCCATCGAAAATTACCGGCACCTCTACCATAGACAAATCAGTTGTTGCCGAAGGTTGCATTATTAACGGAACGTCTATTGAACATTCTGTGGTGGGCATTAGAAGCCGAATCGGTTATGGTTCTACCATTATCCACTCCTATTTGATGGGAAATGATTACTACCAAAACTTAGAGGAAATCCGCACGAATGTGATGCACAATAGTATTACTATTGGTATTGGCCAACGCTGTTTCATCAACAACACGATCGTGGATAAGAATTGCCGCATTGGAAATGACGTTCGACTGAATGGAGGCAAACATTTAGCAGACACCAACAACCCATTATATACGGTTAAAGACGGAATTATTGTCGTAAAAAAAGGTGCGACACTACCCGATGGATTTCAAGTGTAAAAATAATTAACCCTAAAAAAAAGGCGTTCTAAATAGTTTTAGAACGCCTTTTTTGAATTTACAAATTGCTATTCTTATTCTTTGGTCAACGAAAAAACATAGTCCTTAATGGCAATTATTTGATTGTCATCCAGCTTTGCTTTTCGTTGCATTTTTAGTAAGATCGGACTCCATCGTTGTTGTGTGAATTCCGCTGGATTGTGCAAGGCGTGGCATTTTGCGCAATTGGTTTCGTACAAGGTTTTTCCGGATAATCGTACAACAGGGTTTAATTTAGGATCCACCATCCCCGGTTTTGGAGCAGCCACAACTGGATTTGGTTTTGCCATTTCGGTTGGAGCTACTGCTATTTTGGAAGCGCAGGAGAACACTACAACAGCTAGTGCTAGTACTCCAAATATTTTTGATTTCATAGTTTATTTTTGATTCGTAAAAATATATAAAAATCCCAATAATGAAACACTATTGGGATTTTAAATCGTAAATCGAATATCGTAAATAGTAAACTACTTCACATCCATTAATTCTACATCAAAAATCAAAGTGGCATTCGGGGGAATCACACCGCCGGCACCACGAGAACCGTATCCTAAGTGCGACGGAATTACAAATCGCGCTTTATCGCCCACTTGCAATAATGCAATTCCTTCGTCCCATCCTTCGATTACGTTGCCTTGTCCTAAAGGAAACTCGATTGGTTTCTTTCGGGTGTAAGACGAGTCGAATACTTTCCCGTTTTCTAACGAACCCGAATAATGCACTGAAACCACTTTTCCGTTTTCGGCTTTTTTACCATTTCCTTTTTGAATCATTTTGTAACGCAACCCGCTTTCTGTTTTATCAAAACCAGCCGCTAGTTTTTCCATAGCCGCTTCAGCAACTTCGCGTTCAGCAGCTTCGCGTTTGGCACGAGAACCTTCAAAAGTTCGGAACGCTTCGATGGCATTCCATTTTTTAGCTTCGTCGCCTTCGCGGATGATTGCTACACTTTCTAACGTATCGCCTTGCGCAATAGCGTCTACCACCTCTTGCCCTTCAACCACATTTCCGAAAACGGTGTGTTTGTCATCGAGCCATGGTGTGGCGATGTGTGTGATGAAAAACTGAGACCCGTTACTTCCGGGACCTGAATTGGCCATCGATAAAACTCCGGGAGTATCGTGACGCAAGTCGGTATGAAACTCATCTTCGAAGTTGTATCCCGGTCCGCCGGTTCCGGTTCCTTGAGGGCAACCTCCTTGAATCATAAAATCAGGAATTACTCGGTGAAATTTTAGTCCGTCGTAGTATTTATTGCCTTGTGGTTTTACTTTGTTATCTAGATTTCCTTCTGCCAAACCTACGAAGTTACCTACTGTTCCTGGCGTTAAGTCGTAAGTTAGTTTTACTAAAATCGCCCCTTTAGTAGTGGTGAATTTAGCGTATATTCCATTTTCCATTTTATGAATTTTTAAATTGTGCTACAAAATTAAGGAATTAAATTCGATAAATTGATGCTGCCATAGCCCCGATTGCTTCGCCAGTTCGCTTTGCTCGGGTGCAACGGCATCCTTTTGTGGCGGCGTTCGCCATAAAAGATATAGAGGAAAGCGGGAACAAGCTCCTTAAAAAACTTCAAAAACTTTGTACCTTTGCGCTTAGAAACTGAATGCTTATGCGAATAGATATTATTACGGTGCTTCCAGAATTGTTGCGAAGCCCATTTGAGGCGTCGATTATGAAACGTGCGATTGACAAAGGCTTGGTGGAAGTTCACCTTCACAACCTGCGCGATTACACGACGAACAAACAAAAAAGTGTCGATGATTATCCGTTTGGCGGTGGCGCGGGCATGGTGATGATGGTGCAACCGATTGACGCTTGTATTACGCATTTGAAAAGCGAACGCGACTACGACGAGATCATTTACATGAGTCCGGATGGCGAAACGTTGAACCAAAAAATGGCCAATACGATGTCGATGTTGGGCAATATTATCATTTTATGTGGGCATTATAAAGGTGTGGATCAACGGGTTCGCGATCATTTTATTACTCGTGAAATTTCTATTGGTGATTATGTGTTGAGTGGTGGTGAATTGGGGGCTTTGGTGCTGAGTGATGCGTTGATTCGGTTGATTCCGGGTGTTTTGAGCGATGAGACTTCGGCATTGACCGACAGTTTTCAAGACGGTTTGCTTTCGGGACCCATTTACACGCGACCCGCAGACTATAATGGTTGGAAAGTTCCGGATGTTTTGACTAGCGGTCATTTTGCAAAGATTGAAAAATGGCGGGAAGACCAAGCGTTTGAACATACTAAAAACCGACGCCCTGATTTGCTGGATAATTGATAATTGACAATTCAAGCGAACCATTGATAATGATTCGTTTTCATCAAAAAAAAATATCCATTATCCCTTGTTAATTATCAATTATTTTCTACATTTGCGCCCACATTAGACCAACCTCTGGCGAAATCCGTGAATGTTGCTCTGAATTCAAAAACCATAATTAAAAAAATTATCATGGCAGATTTAATGAAATTCGTTCAAGACGAATTAGTTGCAAGAAAAGATTTCCCTGTTTTCGGAGCTGGAGACACCATCACCGTGTACTACGAAATTAAAGAGGGTGAAAAAACAAGAACACAGTTTTTTAAAGGTGTTGTTATTCAAAGAAGAGGTTCTGGAAATACAGAAACCTTCACGATTCGTAAAATGTCAGGTGCTATTGGAGTAGAGCGTATCTTCCCAGTAAATTTACCTGCATTGCAAAAAATCGAAATCAACAAAAAAGGTCATGTTCGTAGAGCTAGAATTTTCTACTTCAGAGAACTTACAGGTAAAAAAGCAAAAATTAGAGATAAAAGAAGATAGTCTTTATTCTAAAAATTATAGAAGCCCCAATGTAAATTGGGGCTTTTTTGTTTTTATGTTTCACTAAATAAAGCTATTGTTACGCCATTAGTACATTTCGTTTTTGTTAGCCCAATAAAATAGCACCCCTTTCCATGCTAGAGCTCGTGGCGGCAGATGGAAGTTATAAAAAAAGGGGCCTATACCCTACTCGTTAACACCCAATAAAAAGCCCCTCAATTTTCATTGAAGGGCTTTGATTTTAGTATCATGTATTTGGCTATCGCTTAATCACTCGGAGTGTTTTCACTTTGTCTCCTTGCGTGACTATAATAGTGTAGACTCCCGTTGGATAAAGATTCCCAATTTCTAGTGTTGTCATTTGAGGAACATCACTTTGGTGTGTTTCGATTAAACGGCCAATCATGTCATAGACTTTAACCCCCACATTACTTTCACTAGAAGTATTAATTTCCAGTTTAAAGTTGGCTGCAAAGGGGTTTGGATACGCTTTCACTTCAAACACCTCAACTGGTGTAGTCGTTAC
>CALPUN020000073.1 GCA_943326765.2 Bifidobacterium breve
TGTTGGTGCTGATGCTACTGGAGCAGCAACTGATTCGCTAACGGGCGCTGGTGCTGCGACCATTGGTGTTGCAACCGTTGGAGTTGGAGTTGCTACCGGAGCATTTCCTTTATTTTTCAGGTATTCTAAAATATCATTTTTGGTGACACGCCCTTCGTTTCCAGTGCCGGAAATTGATTCTAATTCGGCTACCGAAACTCCTTCTTCTTTAGCAATATTGCGCACTAAAGGCGAGAAGAATTTTTCAGAATGGGTATAATCTTGAGGGACCGTTGGTGTGGGTGCTGCTACATAATCTTTAGCGGCCTCTACCGTTTTGGTAATTTCTTCAACAGCAGCTACTAGGGCCGGTGCTTCTTGAACTATTGGATTTGCCGCTACGGCTCCACCTTCTGTTTCAATAATAGCAATGGTTTGTCCGACTTGAACCAAATCGTCTTTTTGAAACAATTTCTCTACCAAAACCCCCGCTACTTCCGAAGGAACTTCACTGTCCACTTTGTCGGTAGCAATTTCCAGAACGGCTTCATCCATTTCGATAGAGTCGCCTACTTCCTTTAACCAATTGGTGATTGTTGCTTCTGCAACGCTTTCTCCCATTTTGGGAAGCTTCAATTCAAATCTTGCCATATTGTTACCTTAGAGGTGTATTTGTATTTTCTGTTTGCGAAATTACTAAATATTTTTAGTTATTATCACGAATTGTATAATTTTCAACCAACTTCAGCGATTTCAATAAATAGATCAAATCCTAAATCCTAAATCTTAAATCCTAAATTTCAACCACTTGTCCCCGATCGTTACTATCATTACTGCCAATTAAAAAACGAGTCGTTCTGGGTAGAATTTTGAACGTAAAGCCAGAATTTTGGTGTTGGCTCATGAACTCAATAATCGATTGGTTACTCCAACTGTTGTTATCCAAAAGCACTTCCAAATTCTTGTTTGCAACGCGTGTAAGCGAATTTATACTATTTTTTGGTGTTGACTCCTCGCGACGCACTTTTTTTCCTAACAAGTTTTCAACTTTTAGTCGGAGGTTTTCATCGTGGGAACATACTATATATTCATCTACAATTTTGGTAGAATTTACTGCTTGACTTTTCTTAATTATCGAAAAAAAGAAGGTGCCCAACTTCATGAAAACATCAAAGACCACCGACACTTGGAAATGCTTTTTGTAAAAAAACTGCATGGCTTCTCGAAAGCGTTTCATATACAAACCGTCTTTAACGGTGCTTTCGCCCTTGTAATGAATTATAGTCGTTTCATGAAAGTAATAATTGGCTTTGCCGGTTTTTAAAATACTATACGCCAAATCGATATCGTCAGAATACATGAAACAGTTTTCGTCAAAACCTCCAATTTCTAAATACAAATCGCGTTTTAAAATCATAAACGCACCCACTAGAATATCGACTTTCCCGGTTTGATTTTCTGTCAAATGCTGTGCGTAATATCTTCCGAATAGTTTTGAATTCGGAAAGAGTTGGTACAATCCAAAAATCTTAGTAAGTGCCACGAAAGGTGTTGGAATCCCGCGCTTGCTTTCGGGAAGAAATTTTCCGGTGCCATCGATTAATTTGCAACCCACAATTCCTAAATCGGATTTCGATTTGGCGAAAGTCAACACCTTTTCAAACGTATCTTCAGCCACGACAGTGTCGGGATTAAGAATGCAAAGATACTCGCCTTGCGCTTGAGCTACTCCGATATTGTTGCCTTTTGGGAAGCCAACATTTTCAGTGTTAGCAATCAATTTGATATTGGGAAAGCGTTCCCGCATCATCGCGCAACTGTCATCCGAAGAATTGTTATCGACCACAATAATTTCACCATCCATGTTTTCGAGCGCTTTTTGAACACTTAAAACACATTGTTCTAAAAAGAACCGAACATTGTAGTTGAGAATGATTACCGAAAGTTGCATGGCACAAATATAATAGATTGTTGGATTACTAGATTGTTGGATTTTTTATAATTTTTGATTTTGACGTGAATTTACACCGATTGCCCTAGCCCGGATTGCAGTGGAAATCCTTTTTCTTTTTTCTTTAAAAAGAAAAAGATTGCAACGGAAAGCCGGAACAGCTCCTGAAATTAAAGGATAATAGAAAATTATAATGAGTGCCTGGGGCTGCAATTGTCAATTGTTAATCATCAATTATCAATTGTTATAGCTTACTTTTGCAAAAAAAATTACTCTTGTGAATTACCTTTCTGTAGAAAATATATCGAAGTCTTTTGGCGAGCGTACCTTGTTTGAGAACATTTCTTTTGGCATCAACAAAGACCAAAAAATAGCGTTTATCGCCAAGAACGGCTCGGGGAAAACCTGCATCATGAACATCATTACCGGCGAAGACGAACCCGATACCGGAAAAGTGGTGTTACGGAAAGACATCAAAATGGCGTTCTTATCGCAAACGCCGAATTTGCAGGAAGAATTAACGATTGAGGAAAGTATTTTTGCTTCAGACAATGAAGTTTTAAAAGTCATTGAGCAATACGAAAAAGCGTTAGAACATCCGGAAGAGGAAGAAGCCTATCAGCGTGCTTTTGACCAAATGGACCAACACAATGCTTGGGATTTTGAGACACAATTCAAGCAAATTTTGTTCAAATTGAAGTTGGAGGATTTTAAATTAAAAGTTAAAAATCTTTCCGGCGGACAGAAAAAAAGGTTGTCATTGGCAATCATTTTGATCAACCGTCCCGATTTATTAATACTTGACGAACCTACGAATCACTTGGATTTAGAGATGATTGAATGGTTGGAAAGTTACTTCGCTAAAGAAAACATTACCTTGTTTATGGTGACACACGACCGTTTCTTTTTGGAACGCGTTTGCAATGAAATCATCGAACTTGACAACGGGAAACTATACCAATACAAAGGCAACTATTCCTATTATTTAGCCAAAAAAGACGAGCGCATTGCATCGGAAAACTCGAGCATCGACAAAGCGCAGAACTTATTCGTCAAAGAATTGGATTGGATGCGGCGCCAACCAAAAGCGCGTACGACCAAATCGAAATCGAGACAAGATGATTTTTACGTAATCAAGCAGAAAGCGGAAAGCAGAAGAAAAGAAAATGTCGTAGAGCTCGAAATCAACATGGAGCGCATGGGAAGCAAGATTATTGAGTTGCACAAAATTTCGAAAAAGTTTAAAGATCGCGTGATTTTAGACAACTTTAATTTTGATTTTCAACGAGGCGAACGGATTGGCATTATCGGGAAAAACGGCACGGGAAAATCGACTTTTTTGAATTTGATTACGGGAACAATTCCGGTAGATAGCGGCAAAGTTATTAAAGGTGACACCATAAAAATTGGGTATTACACGCAAAGCGGGATCAACCCGAAACCGGGGCAGAAAGTTATTGATATTATTAAGGAATATGGGGAATTTATTCCGCTAGCGAAAGGAAAAATTATTTCG
This sequence comes from Bifidobacterium breve, assembly GCA_943326765.2. Taxonomy (GTDB): domain Bacteria; phylum Bacteroidota; class Bacteroidia; order Flavobacteriales; family Flavobacteriaceae; genus Flavobacterium. The sequence goes on from CALPUN020000073.1 coordinate 3,447, forward strand.
GCGGGGCAATTGCTGGAGCGTTTTCTTTTTGACCGCAAAAAACAGCATGATTATGTAGAAAAGTTGAGTGGCGGTGAATTGAAGCGGTTGTATTTGTGTACGGTTTTGATTCAGAATCCGAATTTTTTGATTCTCGATGAACCTACAAATGACTTGGATATAGTGACGTTGAATGTACTGGAGAGTTTCTTATTGGATTATCCTGGGTGCTTGTTAGTGGTTTCGCACGACCGTTATTTTATGGATAAAATTGTAGATCACTTGTTTGTCTTTCGAGGCGATGGTGAAATTGAAGATTTTCCGGGGAATTATTCTGATTTTAGAGCGTATGAAGATAGCGCTGATGTGGCGCAAAAAGAAGAAAACAAAGCCGACAAAAAAGATTGGAAGCAAAACAACAATACGTCGAATTTGAGCTTCAACGAGCAAAAGGAATTTCAAAAAATTGAGCGCGAAATCAAAGATTTGGAATACGAACGCAAGCAAATTGAGCAATTATTTTCGGACGGAAAAGTTACAGATGACGCTATTGAAAAAAAGGCTAAAGAATTACAAACGATTATTTCTAAAATAGAAGAAAAAGAAGTACGTTGGTTTGAACTTTCGGCTAAAATTGAAGGGTAAGATTCGCTCGCGAAGACGCAAAGAAAAAAGTAATATGGAATAAATCTTGAATACCAAAAAAAAAATTCGCCTTTGCGCCTTTGCGAGAAAAAGAAAAAATGCTATACCAAATAAGAACATATCTTAAATTCCTCTGGAACTCCAAAAACGAACACGGAGTGCATTCGCCGTTCGTATATGATTTGGTTACCCAATGTTTTTACGATAAAAAAGCAAAACCGGAATATGCTGTTTTAAAAAAGTACCGAAAATCCCTTTTACAAAACAAAAACACTATAGAAGTAACTGATTTTGGTGCTGGTTCGAGAGTGTTCAAAAGCAATACTAGAATCGTATCGCAAATAGCAAAAACCGCTGGAATAAGTCCAAAACGTTCCGAACTACTTTTGCGGATGGTTCAGTATTTTCAACCCGAACAGGTTTTGGAAATCGGAACTTCTTTAGGATTGGCCACTTCAGCTTTATCGCTTGGAAATCCAAAAGCTACAATCACCTCTTTAGAAGGTTGTCCCAACACCATGTCCATTGCCAATATTCAATTGCAATTGCAAAATCTAAAAAACATTGCATTGGTTACTACGGAATTTTCAACTTACTTGAAAACGGCAACTGGAAACGGCAACTGGAAACTGATATATTTTGACGGCAACCACTCCAAAGCAGCCACTTTAAACTATTTCGAATTATTAGTACCAACAATATCAAACGATTCCGTTTGGATTTTTGATGACATTCATTGGTCGACCGACATGGAAGCCGCTTGGGAAACCATAAAAAACCATCCGAGAGTTACCGTGACGATTGATACTTTTCAATGGGGATTGGTTTTTTTTAGAACCGAACAAGAGAAAGAGCATTTTGTGATTCGGATATAAAAAAAGTAGCCCCATAGCTAATTTTCATTTTGAATTATTAATTTCTTCCAATTTGGCGCCTACTCGATTTGCTTTTACTATAGCGGCAAACTTCATTTTCGAACCCGCAATTTTAAAATTGTCTTTTGATAAGAATTGTAGCGGCAGTTCTAATGGATTCCGTTATTATCTGTAAATTACGAAAACAATTTCAAAAGTTATAAAAAAACCGTTTGGTTAAATAGATAGTATTGGCTAAATAACTGAAATTAAACCCCTTTCAACTGTTTTGCACTTCCAAGTAACATTCTCTAAAAAGCACCGACATATGAGAAGATTTAGAAAATCTATTTGTACTTTTAAAAGCTGAAAAAACACGCTCCATGGCAAACCCATTAATCAAAATAACGAACATCAAACGCGATTTTATTCTAGGCAACGAAGTCGTTTACGTTCTTAAAGGCATCGATTTAGAAATTAGCAAAGGTGAATATGTCGCTTTAATGGGGCCGTCTGGTTCTGGGAAGTCAACACTGATGAACCTTTTAGGATGCTTAGATACCCCAACCTCCGGCACCTATATTTTAAATGGCAAAGATGTGAGTCAGATGCACGACGATGAATTGGCCGAAATTCGAAACAAAGAAATCGGTTTTGTCTTTCAAACCTTTAACCTGCTGCCACGAACCACCGCTTTGGATAATGTGGCATTGCCTATGGTGTATGCCGGCTATTCGAAATCGGAACGGAACATTCGCGCCAAAGAAGTGCTCGAGCAAGTAAATTTGGGTGACAGAATGGACCACCAACCCAGCCAACTTTCAGGAGGGCAACGCCAGCGAGTAGCGATTGCTAGAGCAATGGTCAACAACCCCTCAATCATTTTAGCGGATGAACCTACTGGAAATTTAGATAGTAAAACTTCGGTGGAAATTATGAAACTTTTTGGCGACATTCACAAGAATGGCAATACGGTAATTCTAGTAACTCACGAAGAAGAAATCGCTGCTTACGCGCATCGGATCATTCGTTTGCGTGATGGGATGATAGAAAGCGATACTACAAAATAGGTGCTATTGACTACGAATATCCTCAAACAACCCCTTCACAATCAAATGAAAATTGGTTTACTCACTTGTCAACGATTTCCACAATTAACTCCGGCAGACCAACTATTAATCCCAGAGTTTGCCAAGTATGATTGTAATGCCGAGGCGGTTATTTGGGACGATCCATTAGTAGATTGGCAGCAATTTGACTACTTAATTTTCCGAAATACTTGGGATTATTACGAAAAAGAAATCGCATTCAATACCTGGCTAGATTCGATTAAAAAAAAGGGGATTCCCACCCTAAACTCTATTGAAGTCATCCAAAAGAACAAACACAAATTTTATCTAAAAGACTTACAAATACAGGGAATTAAAATCATTCCGACGGTATTTATAGAAAAAACAGCGGATTTGCAATTGTCAAAGCTACTGCCTAATCATTGGAAAAAAGCAGTTATCAAACCCGCTTTCTCTGCTGGTTCTTACCTTACCGAAGTTTTTACACCCGATGAAGCAGCAACAATTTCCGAAAAATACAGTACAATTGCCTCTGAAAAAGAACTGCTATTGCAAGAATTTATGCCCGAAATTGAAACCGAAGGCGAAACTTCTTTTGTCTTTTTCAACGGAATATTTTCCCACGCGGTCAATAAAAAACCGGCTGCAGGTGATTTCAGAATTCAATCGCAATTCGGCGGACAATATTCCTTAATCGATCCCAACAATACCATGATTGAAAAAGCCCAAAAAGTAGTCACGGCATTTTCGAAACCATTGCTTTATGCAAGAGTTGACGGCATTATCATCAATTCTGAATTGTACTTAATGGAAATTGAAAGTATCGAACCCGATTTGTATTTTAATTTAGCTCCAGGCGCTCTTCAAAAATTCGTTGCCGCTGTTTTAGAAATAATGCACTAAATTTGCTTCGGGATGATTCCAAAATTCCCTATCGTAAATCGTAAATCCAATATCGTAAATCCAAAATGAAAGTATATACCAAAACCGGCGACGAAGGAACCACCGCACTATTCGGAGGAACCCGAGTTCCTAAAGACCACATGCGCATCGACAGTTACGGTACTGTGGACGAATTGAATTCGCACATCGGACTCATTCGCGATCAGGAAATAAACCAACATTACAAAGACATTTTGATTGAAATTCAGGATCGTCTCTTTACAGTAGGAGCCATTTTAGCAACGCCTCCTGAAAAAGAAGTGATGAAAAATGGGGAGTTGCGGTTGCAAAAATTAGGAATCATAGAAACCGATATCGAATTGCTGGAGAATGAAATCGACGCTATGGAAGCCTCCCTACCACAAATGACACATTTTGTATTGCCCGGTGGACATGCTACGGTGTCATGTTGTCACATCGCCCGCTGTGTCTGCCGCAGAGCAGAGCGTTTGGCGGTACATTTGAGTCATAATGAACCCGTTGCTCCGATTGCAATCAAGTATCTTAACCGACTTTCTGACTACCTTTTTGTGTTGGCACGGAAGTTGTCTTCCGACCTAAAAGCCGAGGAAGTCAAATGGATTCCTCGCAAATAATTTTTGATATTCTGATGTTTTTTGGCAGCAAAAAATCGTAAATCAAAACCTACGTTCTTAACTTTTTTTAAAATAAATCATTTTTTTCTTGACTTTTTCAGTAAAAAAATTATTTTTGCACAAACTAAAATCTATATCAGATGTATTGGACATTAGAATTAGCATCCTATTTAAGCGATGCCCCGTGGCCTGCAACCAAAGACGAACTTATAGACTACGCCATTAGAGCGGGTGCTCCATTAGAAGTAGTGGAAAACTTACAGTCTATTGAGGATGAAGGAGAAATCTATGAATCGATGGAAGAAATTTGGCCAGATTATCCAACAGACGAAGATTACCTTTGGAACGAGGATGAGTATTAAAAAATAATAAAACCAATGAAAAGTCTCAAACGAGGCTTTTTTTTTGTTTAAATTTGCACACTTTATCAATAAGAAATTACACCAACCATTATGAGTTTCATAAATAGCGTTATCAAAGCATTCGTAGGCGATAAATCTCAAAAAGATGTCAAGGCTCTACAAGGAAATCTTAATAAAATTAAGGCTTTAGAAAGCACGCTGTCGAATTTATCCAACGATGAATTGAGAGCCAAAACAGTCCAATTTAAAGATAAAATCAAACAAGCTCGCGTTGGGAAGGATACCGAAATCAGCGCCTTACTCAAAGAAGTGGAAGCCATCGAAGATATCGATGCTAGAGAAGATATCTACACAGCTATTGATATTCTTGAAAAAGAAGCCTATGACATTTCTGAAAAAGCACTAAATGAAATCTTACCGGAAGCCTTTGCAGTAGTAAAAGAAACGGCTAAACGTTTCAAAGAAAATAAACAGCTACAAGTTACTGCAACAGCAAAAGACCGCGAGTTATCCGCTACCAAATCCTACATTACTTTAGATGGAGATCAAGCCATTTGGGCCAATTCATGGAATGCCGCTGGTAAAGAAATTACCTGGGACATGATTCACTACGATGTGCAGTTAATCGGAGGAATGGTTTTGCACGATGGTAAAATTTCCGAAATGCAAACGGGAGAAGGAAAAACATTAGTAGCGACTTTGCCTTTATACTTAAACGCCCTTACTGGAAACGGAGTGCACTTGGTTACGGTAAACGACTACTTGGCCAAACGAGATAGCGCTTGGAAAGCACCATTATTCGAATTTCACGGATTAACCGTAGAATGTATCGACAATTACCAACCCAATTCTGCCGAACGTAAAAAAGCTTACGATGCTGATATTACCTACGGAACCAACAACGAATTCGGATTCGATTACTTAAGAGATAATATGGCGCATTCGCCAGAAGATTTGGTGCAACGCAAACACAATTACGCTATTGTCGATGAGGTCGATTCGGTTTTAATTGATGATGCTCGTACCCCATTGATTATTTCTGGTCCAGTTCCGCAAGGCGATCGTCATGAATTCAATGAACTAAAACCAAAAATTGAAAACTTAGTCAACTTGCAACGCCAATTGGCTAATGGATTTCTAACCGAAGCCAAACGTTTGGTCAAAGAAGGCAATATGAAAGATGGTGGCTTTAATTTACTAAGATCCTACCGAGCCTTACCAAAAAACAAAGCATTGATCAAATTTTTGAGTGAAGAAGGTATCAAACAATTGCTTCAAAAAACCGAAAACCAATACATTCAAGACAACAACCGCGACATGCCTAAAGTGGATGAAGCATTGTACTTTGTCATTGAAGAAAAAAACAATCAAGTAGAATTAACCGATAACGGAATTAAGTTCCTTTCTACAGATACCGATGGTAATTTCTTCTTACTTCCCGATATCGGAACCGAAATCGCAAGAATCGAAAAATTGGCGTTAGGAAAAGACAAAGAAGCCGAAGAAAAAGAAAAATTGTTCCAAGATTTCTCTATCAAAAGCGAACGTATTCACACTTTAACCCAATTATTGAAAGCGTATTCCTTGTTCGAAAAGGACGTCGAATACGTAATCATGGAAAATAAAATTTTAATCGTAGACGAGCAAACCGGTCGTATCATGGACGGACGTCGGTACTCGGATGGGTTGCACCAAGCGATTGAAGCCAAAGAAAACGTAAAGATTGAAGCCGCAACGCAAACTTTTGCTACCGTTACCTTGCAAAATTACTTCAGAATGTACAGCAAATTAGCGGGTATGACCGGAACCGCGGTTACCGAAGCTGGCGAACTTTGGGAAATCTACAAATTGGATGTGGTTGAAATTCCAACCAACCGTCCGATGGCAAGAAAAGACAAAGAAGATTTGATTTATAAAACTACTCGGGAGAAATTTAACGCCGTGATTGAAGACGTTACCGAATTATCAAAAGCAGGTCGCCCAGTTTTAATCGGAACAACATCGGTAGAAATTTCTGAATTATTGAGTCGAATGTTGAAGATGCGCGGTGTACAACACAACGTATTGAACGCTAAAATGCACAAGCAAGAAGCACAAATCGTAGAAGAAGCTGGAAAATCGGGAGTCGTAACCATCGCTACCAATATGGCGGGACGTGGAACGGATATCAAATTATCTGCCGAAGTGAAAGCTGCTGGTGGATTAGCGATCGTCGGAACAGAACGTCACGATTCACGTCGTGTCGATCGTCAGTTGCGGGGTCGTGCCGGTCGGCAAGGAGATGTCGGAAGTTCGCAATTTTATGTTTCATTAGAAGACAATTTAATGCGTCTTTTTGGTTCGGAAAGAGTGGCGAAAGTCATGGACCGAATGGGATTAAAAGAAGGTGAAGTCATCCAACACTCGATGATGACCAAATCTATCGAACGCGCACAGAAAAAAGTAGAAGAAAACAACTTTGGCGTTCGTAAACGTTTGCTAGAATATGATGATGTGATGAACGCTCAAAGAGAAGTCGTATACAAACGTCGCCGTCACGCTTTACACGGAGAACGTCTTAAAGTGGATATCGCTAATATGATGTATGACACGAGTGAAGTCATCGTGGAAGCCAATAAAGGAATGAACGATTTCAAAAATTTTGAATTCGAATTGATTCGCTATTTTTCAATTACGTCACCGGTTTCTGAATCGGAATTTGAACGGATTTCTGAAGTGGAATTAACCGGTAAAGTATACAAAGCGGCCTTAGAATTTTATACTGGAAAAACCGAACGCAGTGCCCGAGAAGCGTTGCCTATTATCACTAGCGTTTACCAAGATAAAAACAACCAGTTTGAACGCATTGTAGTCCCGTTTACGGACGGAATCAAAACCTTAAATGTCGTAACCGATTTGAAAAAAGCATTCGAAAGTGGTGGTAAACAATTGGTAGCCGATTTCGAGAAAAACATCACCTTAGCGATTGTGGATGAAGCTTGGAAAAAGCACTTGCGCAAAATGGACGAATTGAAACAATCCGTACAGTTAGCCGTTCACGAACAAAAAGATCCGTTGCTGATTTACAAATTCGAAGCGTATAATTTGTTTAGCTCGATGTTGAATGGTGTGAATAAAGAAGTCATTTCCTTCCTATTCAAAGGTGATTTGCCTCAGCAAAGTGCACCTGCTATTCAAGAAGCGAAACAAGTAAAGGTGAAAGAGAATTACAAAACTAGTAAAGATGAAATCCCTAACAGTGATTCACTAGCTGCAGAAAACCTTGAAGCGGGACAAACACAACAGCGTCAAGTGACCGAAACCATCGTTCGTGAAATGCCAAAAATCAATAGAAACGACAACGTAACTATCAAACACGTAATGAGCGGAAAAACGGAAAGCATGAAATATAAAAAAGCCGAAAGCTTATTGAATTCTGGAGAATGGGTGCTGGTTACCGAATAAACTAAGTTCAATTATTAATGGAACCCCTAAATAATCCTCTCGTACCAAAGTGCAGAGGATTTTTTATATTTTAAAATTTCTATTTGAAATGAAATCAAAACTTTTCTTTCTACTATTCTTACTGAGCAGCACCTCTTTTGCTCAGAGTATAGACCAACTTAAGATTGCCACAAAAAAAATCTATGATGCCAATTATACCATGGATTTTGAAACCGTAGCCCAACTCACCTATCCACAAATTGTAACTGCTATTGGAAAAGACAAATTACTAGAAAAACTCGATACCGATTACCAAAACGAAGCTTTTAGAATGCGCTTAGAATTGGTGACACCCGTCTTTATTTATGCGCCGATTAAAAAAATTGCCAACCGTTCTTTTGTGGTCGTTTCCTATAAAAATCCCGTTCGTTATTTTTTTGAAAACAAATTGAACCCCACTATCGCCGCCGAAAAAGTAACCGAATTGCGAAAAAAGAATCAAACCCAAGACGTCACTTTTGAGCCCAAACGAAA
>CALPUN020000074.1 GCA_943326765.2 Bifidobacterium breve
AAAACAAGAAAAAGATTTCCACTGCTATCAGGGCTAGGGTATTCGTTATTTTTCGACGGTTATTCTAGTATCGGTAATCATCGGAATCGTATCTACTTCTTCAAAATAATCAATCAAAATGTTGCGCAACTTGTAATCCAAATCGAACCGTTGCAATCCTTTTTTAAAAAATAACATATTGTCGCCACCATTCGCCAAATAATCATTGGTTCCTACATAATAAACCGTTTCCAAATCAATCGGTTTTCCTTGAATTAAAATGTCTTTCGGTGTATTGTCTTTTGCAATGGTGAAGGTCATTCCGGATAATGGATGTGGTTTTTTTTCCGCAATAATGTATTGAATCATCTCTATAATTTGAGCACCTTTCATCGCCACAACTACCAAACTGTTCTCAAAAGGCATGATCTCGTATGCAGTTCTAGCCGTGACATCACCTTTGGCAATGATGCTACGAATACCGCCGTGATTCAGCAATACCAAATCGATATTCTTGTATTCTCGGGTTTTAAAAATTAGATTGCCTTTGCGAAAAGCCACATCCGAAAACAAATTGCCCATGGGCGTTTGCCATTCCCCACTTTTATCTATAGTTTGAGGTGCATAAGCCAAAACCCGACTCAAATCTTTATCAATATGGTCACGGTATGGTTTTATATAATCTTCAATGGCAGGAACTTCCTTATTTTGATTGGTGATTCCAATTTCTTTGCCTTCAATCTTGGTGACATAGAATTTTTGAGGCTTGCAGGAAACACAAGCCATAAATGTTAAGAATAAAACAAAATACTTTATTCCAACGTTATAGTTTTTTAGTTTTACCATCCGAAATGCCACTTATTTAATTAAATTTGTAATTGAAGTAAAAGTACTATGTTTTTAAATTATTTAAAGAATTTTTTCACTCAAAAAATTATTAAGAAAACCATCGCGAATGTAAAGCCGGTTTCTGGAGATCAAAAAATTCGAACAGTAGGAATAATTTTTGACGAAAGTTACTTTTACGAACGCGAGGCTTTGGTGTTGGAGTTAATTCAAAAAGGAATTCAAGAAGCGAATATTAAAGTGTTGGTTTTCAAAGATAAAATAAAAAAAAACGAACAATTTGATTATCCTACTTTTAGCCATAAAGATTTGAGTTGGACCGCCACGTTCGACAAATCGGAAGTCAAAGAATTTACCGCTCAAAAATTCGATTTGTTAATTAATTATTACGACACCGAAAAATCACCATTATTGCTGGTTTCCAATCAGTCGAAAGCCAACTTTAAAGTAGGTTTTTCATCCATCGATAAGAAACTAAATCATTTTACCATTACTACCAATGCGGAGAATTACAAAGTGTTTGTAGAAGAATTATTTAAGTATTTAAAAATATTAAACAAGTTATAATATGCAATCACTCATTGGAACGGGAGTAGCACTCGTCACTCCATTCAAAAAAGATTTTTCTGTTGATGTTGCCGCTTTGCGACGTATTGTTCTTTTCCAAATTGAAAATCAAATTGACTATTTGGTGGTATTGGGAACAACAGCCGAAAATGCGACGTTAAGTCAAGCTGAAAAAGAACTAGTGATTCAAACCGTAATCGAAGCCAATGCTGGCAAACTTCCATTAATATTGGGAGTAGGAGGTAACCATACCGCAAAAGTAGTAGAAGAATTAAAAACACGAGATTTCTCAGCCTTTACAGCAATTCTGTCCGTTTCGCCTTATTACAACAAACCCACACAAGAAGGCATTTACCAACATTTTAAAGCAGTTGCCGAAGCCGCTCCGATTCCGGTTGTATTATACAATGTGCCAGGAAGAACGGCTAGTAATATGCTACCAGCCACCGTAATTCGATTGGCAACGGACTTTAAAAATATTGTAGCCATCAAAGAAGCAGCCGGCGATATCGTTCAAGCGATGCAATTGATTCAAAACAAACCGAAAGATTTTAAAGTAATTTCTGGCGACGACATGATTGCATTGCCAATGATTCTAGCCGGTGGAAGCGGCGTTATTTCCGTAATTGCACAAGGTTTTCCAAAACAATTTTCACAGTTGATTCACTTGGGTTTGGAACGAAAAGTAGACGAAGCATACGCCTTGCAGTATGCATTTGCGGATTGTATTGATTTAATTTTCGAACAAGGGAATCCAGCTGGAATTAAAGAAGTTTTCAAAGCATTGCACTTGTCGGAGAATACGGTTCGTCTTCCGCTAGTAAATGTCGATGAAATATTGGCTTCAAAAATCGCCGATTTTGTTCAAAAAAAATCGTAAAAATGACCTTAAAAGAGCTGCTACATTAATGTGAAAAAATATTTTGTAGTGTCTAATTAATAACTAAATTTGCAGTTGGTTTTTGAAAGCGGTACAAACGCCTGTAAATCAACAAAACCGAACAAAATAATGACTAAATTTCTATCCGTATTACTGATTACCATATTGTTTAGCTCTTGTAGCGAGTATCAAAAGGCACTGAAGTCAGAAGATGTAGCTGTTAAATTTGATGTAGCTGCCAAAAAATACGAGAAAGCAAAATACAGCAAAGCTATTCGTCTTTTCGAACAAATCGCCCCGGCTTATCGAGGAAAACCGCAAGCAGAGAAAATGTTTTATATGTTTTCCCAATCGTATTATAAAACCAACCAATTTTATTTAGCAGGTTACCAATTTGAAAGTTTTGCTTCGAGTTATCCGAAAAGTGAAAAAGTAGAAGAAGCCTCTTTTTTAGGAGCTAAATGTTATTCCATGCTTTCTCCTGTATACAGTTTAGATCAAAACGACACCACTAAAGCGATTGATAAATTGCAAAATTTTATAGACAACTATCCAAATTCAGCATATTTGCCAGAAGCCAATGCAGCACTGAAAAAATTAACGGATAAATTGGAGAAAAAATATTTTGAAATCGCCAAACAGTATAACACGATTTCGGATTATAAATCGGCATTAGTAGCATTGGATAATTTCATTGCCGATTATCCAGGAACGCCCTACAAAGAAGCGGCTTTGTATTATAAATTGGATTCGGCTTACCAACTGGCCATTAATAGCGTACTTTCTAAAATGGAAGAACGTCTGAAAAATGCAAAAACAGCGCACGCAAATTTGATGAAGTTCAGTGAAAATTCAACATATAAAGCAAAGGCAGATCAAATGATTGCCAGAATAGATCAAGAATTAAAACAATTTTCTAAATAAAAAATCTCATGGATTTAAAAAAGACGAATGCTCCAGTGAATACAATAACCTACAACAAAAGTGTTATTGAAGAACCAACTGGAAATGTGTATGAAGCAATCACCATTATGGCGAAAAGAGCGAATCAAATTAATTCTGAAATTAAAAAAGAATTGACAGAAAAATTAGAGGAGTTTGCGACATACAATGACAGTTTGGAAGAAGTTTTTGAAAACAAAGAACAAATCGAAGTTTCTAAATTCTATGAAAAATTACCAAAACCACATGCTTTAGCAGTTCAAGAATGGTTGGATGGTAAAATTTATCATAGAGCAGAAACTACTAAATAATACAACATGTCGGTTTTAAGCGGTAAAAAAATAGTGCTAGGAATTTCTGGTGGAATTGCCGCTTATAAGACTGCTCATTTAGTACGGTTGTTTTTAAAGGCAGGTGCTCAGGTGCAAGTAGTCATGACACCTGCTGCCAAAGATTTTATTACACCGCTTACCTTAGCGACACTTTCTAAAAACCCCGTTCATTCTAGCTTTTATAATGATGAGCACGAGAATGCAAAATGGAACAATCATGTTGAATTAGCACTTTGGGCCGATTTGATTTTGATTGCGCCAGCAACTGCCAATACGCTATCTAAAATGGCAAATGGCAACTGCGATAACTTGCTAATTGCTACGTATTTATCAGCAAAATGCCCTATTTATTTTGCGCCTGCAATGGATTTGGACATGTACAAACATCCTTCTACACTTTCCAGTTTTAAAAAATTACATCTCTTTGGAAATACAATTATTCCTGCCGAAATAGGGGAATTAGCCAGCGGATTATCTGGAGAAGGACGAATGGCGGAACCCGAAAACATCATTGCTTTTTTGGAAGCGGATTTAGAAAGCAAACTTCCATTACGAGGTAAAAAAATACTAATTACTGCGGGTCCAACCTATGAAGCAATTGACCCAGTTCGTTTTATAGGCAATCATTCTTCTGGAAAAATGGGTTTCGATCTAGCGACTTGTGCCGCTAATTACGGAGCAGAAGTGATCTTAATAACGGGCCCTACCTATCTAAACCTTCAGCATTCCAACATAAAATTGATACGAATAGTTTCGGCTCAAGATATGTATGACCAATGCCATCAGTATTTTGAGAAGGTAGATGTTGTCATAGCGGCGGCAGCCATAGCCGATTACCGTCCAAAAAACGTGGCACTTCAAAAAATTAAAAAATCGGATGCTGAATTCTCCATTGTTTTTGAAAAAACAAAAGATGTTTTAGCTTCGTTAGGTGCGATGAAAAAAAATCAATTTCTTATAGGCTTTGCTTTAGAAACCGAAAATGAAATTGAAAATGCCAAGCAAAAGATTCAGAAAAAAAACTTAGATTTGATTGTTTTAAATTCTTTACAAGATGAAGGAGCAGGTTTTGGAAAGCCCACAAATAAAATTACCTTTATCGATAAATGGAATGTAGTGGACGTAATGCCATTAAAAACAAAAGAAGCCGTAGCTGAAGATATCATTAATAAAATAGTAGCACAGTATCATGCGTAAAGTAATATGTCTTTTCTCCTTTTTTATAGTATGTGCTGCACAAGCACAAGAACTAAATTGTACCGTTACAGTGAATGCCGACAAACTCGGCGGAACCAATACACAAGTGTATAAAACGTTGCAAAAATCGCTGACCGATTTTATTAATAAAACGAATTGGACTTCGCAGAAAATTAAAAACAACGAACGCATCAATTGTTCGATGTTTATTTCAATCAACGAAGCGGCTTCCAACCAATTCAAAGCGTCAATTCAAGTGCAGTCTTCAAGAACGATTTTCAATTCCACTTATGGTTCACCGATATTGAATTACAACGACAAGGATTTTAATTTTGAATATTCAGAATTCCAAAATTTGACATTTAGTCCAAATAATTTCGATTCGAATTTAATTTCGGTCGTGGCTTTCTACAGTTTGATGATTATTGGAATGGATGCGGATACCTTTACATTAGATGGAGGAAGAACGAATTACGAGCAAGCTCAAGACATCGTAAGTGTGGCTCAATCTTCAGGTTATAAAGGTTGGAACCAAGGCGACAGTACGCAAAATCGTTATTTTTTAGTGAATGACTTACTCTCGAATACCTTTAGTCCCTATCGCGATGCTATGTATCAGTACCACTTTGAAGGTATGGATGTCATGCATAGCGATTTAAAAACTGGAAAAGAAAAACTCATTGACGCTATCTCAAAATTAGCAGAAATTCAATCGAATCGTCCCAATGCCTTTCTAACGCGTTTGTTTTTTGACGCCAAAGCCGATGAAATTGTATCTATTTTTACGGGTGGCCCAGCAGTTAATGTTGCGGATTTACTAGACAAACTGTATACAATTTCCCCTTTGAATGTCAGTAAATGGGCTGAAATAAAATTGTAATTAATTTCTTAATCTAAGGTTTCCATTTAAAAATTTAAACCGTTTTTTATCGCAATGATAACAGCACTTTCCATCAACAATTTTGCTTTGATTGAAAAATTATCTATAGATTTCTCTAAAGGATTTTCAATTATTACCGGTGAAACAGGTGCTGGAAAGTCAATTTTGTTGGGCGCATTAGGATTGGTTTTAGGAAAAAGAGCCGATTTGTCGTCACTGAAAAACAAAGAAGAAAAATGCATTATTGAAGCTCATTTCGATATTGCCAATTACCAACTCCAGCCTTTTTTTGAAGCCAATGATTTGGATTATGAAGACGATACTATTTTACGTAGAGAAATATTGCCTTCCGGAAAATCTAGAGCTTTTATAAACGATACGCCGGTAACGCTTCAAGAATTGCAAGATTTGAGCGAGTATTTGATCGATGTGCATTCGCAACACCAAACTCAGGAGTTGTCAGAAGATCAATTTCAATTCCAAATTATTGATGCCGTAGCTTCGAATCAAGAAATGGTTTCACACTATACATCGGCATTGAAACGTTATAAAAAGGATAAAAGTGAATTAGAGCAATTAAATAAAATGCTTCAATCCATTGTTAAAGAACAAGATTACAATGCCTTTTTGTTAGAAGAATTGCAAACTGCTTCCTTGCAAATTGGAGATCAATTGGAATTAGAATCCCAATTTGAACAATTGAATAATGTGGAGTTTATTAAAGAAAATTTAGGGAAAGCAATCGTTTTGGCTGATGATGAACCTTTCGGAGTCTTAAATTCGCTTCAAGAAATGCGAAATTCTTTGCAAAAGCTAGCTCCTTTTTCAGAAAGCTATCAAACGATTTACGAACGTATGGATAGTACTTACATCGAAATTAAGGATGCTGTTCAAGAATTGCAAGCTCTTGCCGATAGTGTACTTCACGATCCCGAGCAGTTGGAAGCGGTACAACAAAAATTACAAACAGTATACGCTCTTCAAAAAAAGCATCAAGTGGCTTCGGTATCGGAATTATTAGAAATTCAAAAGGGGTTAGAAAAAAAGGTAGATTCTCTTTCAGAACTTGAGGCAGCCATTAACGCTTTAGAAGAACAACTACAAAAATCAGCAACTACATTAGATGGGTATGCAACTGAAATTCATAGTAAACGAGTCAAAGCGATTCCGGTTTTAATTGAAAAATGGACTGAAATATTATCGCAATTGGGAATGCCAAATGTTCGATTTAAAATTGATTTGAATCTCAATTCCGGATATTTATCGAATGGAAAAGACGAACTCCAATTTTTGTTATCTGCCAATAAAGGGACTGATTTTGGATTATTGAAAAAAGTAGCCTCAGGTGGAGAACTATCGAGAATTATGTTAGCAACGAAAGCAATTTTGGCCGATTATTCGCAACTTCCAACTATTATTTTTGATGAAATTGATACCGGTGTTTCTGGAGAAATTGCTCATAAAATGGGAGAGATCATGAAAGCAATGAGCACAAATATGCAAGTATTTGCCATTACCCATTTGCCGCAAATCGCTGCCAAAGGAGCCACTCATTTTAAAGTATTTAAATCGACTTTAGGAGAGAATACCATTACCGAATTAAAAGTGCTAAACGAGAAGGAACGTGTCCTGGAAATCGCACAAATGTTGTCGGGAACCGATGTTTCAGAATCGGCACTAAATCATGCCAAAGCATTGTTGAACTAATTTTTTTACTCTATATTTGCTCAGTTTTCATCGAAAATAAACACTTTTTAAATAAAATTTACCATATATATAATTCCACAATTATGATTATAGAACCAAGAATGAGAGGGTTTATTTGTTTAACAGCACACCCACAAGGATGCGAACAAAATGTTAAAAATCAAATCGCTTATATTAAATCGAAAGGGCCGATTGCAGGCGCAAAAAAAGTTCTAGTTATTGGCGCCTCTACTGGATTTGGATTGGCATCTCGTATTACTAGTGCTTTTGGTTCAGAAGCTGCTACAATTGGAGTGTTTTTTGAAAAACCAGCAGGTGAAGGAAAAACGGCTTCTCCGGGTTGGTATAATTCGGCTGCCTTTGAAAAGGAAGCCCACCTATCGGGGTTGTATGCCAAAAGTATCAATGGCGATGCTTTTTCAGATGAAATCAAAGAACAAACTTTAGCATTGATTAAAGCTGATCTAGGACAAGTTGATTTGGTTATTTATAGTTTGGCATCACCAGTACGATTGCATCCTAAAACAGGAGTTTTGCATCGTTCGGTTTTGAAACCTATAGGGAGTTCTTATACTAACAAAACAGTTGATTTTCATTCGGGTAAGGTGTCGGAGATCTCCATTGAGCGATGTACTCCAGAAGATGTTGAAAATACAATAGCTGTAATGGGTGGTGAAGATTGGGCGATGTGGATGGAAGCATTAAAAAGTCAAGATTTGTTAGCGCCAGGAGCTTTGACTATTGCGTATTCTTATATTGGACCAGCTGTGACAGAACCCGTATACAGAAAAGGAACCATTGGTCGTGCGAAAGATCATTTAGAAGCGACTGCTTTTACGATTTCGGAGAGTTTGTCTGCAGTAAATGGGAAAGCCTATGTTTCTGTAAATAAAGCGTTAGTTACTCAAGCAAGTTCAGCGATTCCGGTGATTCCATTATACATTTCCCTATTGTATAAAATCATGAAGAAAGGCGGAATACATGAAGGGTGTATTGAACAAATGCAACGATTGTATTCGGATAGATTGTATTCCGGAAATCCTATTCCAACGGATGAAAAAGGAAGAATTCGAATAGATGATTGGGAAATGCGCGACGATGTTCAAGCAGAAGTTGCCCAATTGTGGGAACAAGCTACTACTGAAAACTTAAATGAAATGGGAGATTTAGAAGGCTATAGAAAAGATTTTTATTCTCTTTTTGGATTTGATTTGAGCGGGGTTGATTATAAATCCGACACTAATGAATTAGTTGCAATAGAAAGTATTGTTGCATAATTCAACATTTTTATGCTATAGGTAAGGAACTACTGATGAAAAGATTTCAATTTCTAGTAGGTAATTGTGTTCTTTACTTAATTTTTATATCATTTACAAATAAAACAGTACCAAAACCCACAATTAATTTGTGGGTTTTTTTATTTTAGTATATCTTTAGCGCTTTAACCTTAAAAACATATTTTTTATGAAAAAAATTACTTTAATCTTTATTTTCTTATTTGGTTGTGTATCCTCATCCTTTGCGCAATTTTCAGAAAATTTTGACGCCGATGTGACAGTACCTGCAGGATGGAGCGTAATCAATGGAGGTGATGCCAATACTTGGACCATCCAACTTCCTGGAACTGGAACTGCACACAGCGGGACCAACGTAGCGGAAATTGACTATGATTCAGCAACTCCTCATGATGATTATTTGATAACACCTCAATTTACAGTTACAGCTGGGGTTTCCAATCACTTAAATCTTTGGGCAAAAAGTAGATCTACTACTTTTCAAGAAACTTTTGACGTTTTATTGTCCACCACTGGAACCAACGATACTGATTTTACGGAAGTAATTGCATCAGGAGTAGCTCCAGGAACAGCTTGGCAAGAATTTTCATATGCATTAAGCGCTTATGAAGGACAAACCGTTTATGTGGCTTTTAAGAGCACTACTTTGGATGCATGGCAATTGTATATTGATGATGTTGTAGTAGATGCAGCAGCATCGGCGATTCCAGAATGCGCAAGTAATGTGAGTCCTTTAGACGGAGCAACGGATGTTGTTGCAGGGCTAATCAATTTTTCTTGGGATGCCGGATTCGGAGAACCAGCTACATCATATGATGTTTATTATGGTTTGACAGCAGGAAGTGCTAATATTTTAGTTGGAAATTATACCACAACTGCTACTGATATTTCAGTAACAGGATTCAACACTACATTCTATTGGAAAGTAATCGCTAAGAATTCGGCAGGTGAAGCTATAGGATGTTCAGAATGGAGTTTTACAACTCAAGCTGCTCCAGGGTATTGTTTGAATGGAGATTTGTATCCTTCTGCAACTTACACGCCTACAACTTGTAATGGTTTAGCTGTTAATGTTATCACTACAGGGGGTTGGGCTGGAGAATATTCTAATGTGAATGTTACTTTAGGGCAAACCTATACTTTTAATAGTGGAACTACAGACTTTATTACAATTTCAAATGACTTAGGCGATACCCCAATAGCATTCGGACCAACTCCATTAACTTGGGTTTCTGATCTTGATGGTGTAGTTCGTTTTTATTCTCATGTTGATGATCAATGTACTACAGAAACTGTTTCAAGAACTCGTTCTGTAATTTGTGGTATTGCAACATGTTCTCCAGCAACTGTTGCTTTTTCAAAAGTTTCTAACTGCCCAGATGCCACTTTCAATGCAACGGCTGATATTACTGATTTAGGATCAGCAACTTCCATTACAGTGACGGATAACCAAGGTAGTGCGTCACAAAATGTTTCTGCTACTGGTTTGGTTTCATTCGGACCTTTTGCTAATGGAACATCGGTAATTCTAACGGTAACCAACGATCAAGATGCTTCTTGTACGGTTGTAGGAACCGCTCAAACTCAAGCGGTATGTCCAGCTTTGAATGATGATATTGCAAACGCTGAGGCAATTACTTGTGGTACTCTATATGCTAGTACTACTTCTGGTGCAACGTTAGATCAAGCTAACGCTACTTTATTCTTTGGAGTTGATTTAGATGCACCAAATGTTTGGTATACATACACAGGATCAGGATTTGAAGAAACAATTACATTAGATTTATGTGGATCATCTTATGATACTTCTATTTTAGTATTAACTGGTACTCCTGGAAGTTTAACAGCAGTTGCAGGTAATGATGATGATAATACTTGCTCAAGTAATACTTTGAACTCAAAAATTAGCTTCCCTTCAGACGGAACGACAACTTATTATATAGCTGTTGAAGGCTATAACGCTGGAAGCGTTGGAAATTATACTCTAAATGTTACTTGTGCTGGTGTTACTCCACCTGCTGTAGATAATCAAACTTGTGCTTCATCATTAACAGTTGCAGTTGATGGTTTAGACAATACTTCTGATAACTCTTACGGAGATTCTAGTGCTACACAACCTACATGCGATCTTTTTGGTTCAATACAAGATGTTTGGTTCTCATTTGTGGCGCCAACTTCAGGTTCTGTAAATGTGTTAGCAACTGTAGGAACAATGACTTCATTGAACCTAGCTTCCTATTCAGGAGTTTGCGGTACTTTAGCAAGTTTGGGTTGTACATCAAATCAAACGGCCTCTGCGGCACAATCTTTAACGGGATTAACTGCTGGGGATACTTACTATGTTCAAGTATGGAGTAATTCAGCGGAACAAGGAACTTTTGCTTTGAAATTAACAGATCCAAGTTTAGCGACTACTAGTTTTGAAGCTACCAATTTCAAAGCATATCCAAACCCAGTTACTGGAGTGTTGAATCTTTCTTTCAACAAAAACATAACAAACGTTGCTGTATTTAATTTACTAGGGCAACAAATTTTGAGCAACAGCGCAAATTCTAAATTGACTCAAATCGATATGTCTCCTTTATCAAAAGGAACTTATATGGTTAAAGTTACTGCTGATAATCAAGTGAAAACAATTAAGGTTATTAAAGAATAATTTTAATAAAGCATTTTTTTAAAAGCCACCTTCGGGTGGCTTTTTTTATTATCATGAGGATATTTTTTTTTTCTTACTTTTAAGCTCTTATTAACTAATACTATAACTAATGAAAAAAATTACTTTGCAAATTTTATTGGGCATTATGTTTTTGTTTTCGGCCGCACTTCATGCGCAGGCTAATGACAATATAGCAAACGCTGAAGCAGTTGTTTGTGGCTCGGTATACTCCGGAACTACAGCAACTGCAACATTAGACCAAGCGAATCCATCGCTATTTTTCGGAGTTGATTTAGACGCTCCTAATGTTTGGTATAGCTATACTGGGTCGGGATTTGAGGAGACAATTACTCTTGATTTATGTGGATCTTCCTACGATACCTCTATTTTAGTTTTAACTGGGTCTCCAGGAAGTTTAACTGCAATTGCAGGTAATGATGATGATAACACCTGTTCAAGTAATACCTTAAATTCAAGAATAAGCTTTACTTCGGATGGAACAACTACTTATTACATTGCTGTTGAAGGATATAATT
>CALPUN020000075.1 GCA_943326765.2 Bifidobacterium breve
ATAGTAATTCCTTTTGACAATTGATCGTTTAAAGATACAGATCGGAAATCATTGTCTTTGTTGATTGAAATAACTGGAGCCGACTCGGAGTAACTTCTTCCAATTGGAATCACGTTCTTCGATTCTTTGGCTTTCTTTTCTTGCGCTAATTCTTCTGGCTTAACAAAAACAGGGTCTACGTAATTGGAGCCCAGTAAATCATCAAATGTTGTTTGTGAAAAAGTGCTTTTAGAGTCTTCGCGAGTTGCTTCGTTTTCTTGTAATTCTTCTTTAGAGTCAAAAGACAATTCAAAAGCGGGTTTGAACGATAAATCTTCAAGGACTGGAAGCGTTTCTTCTTCGCTTACTTCTTCTTTTGATTCTATTTCCTCCACTTCTACATTTGTAATAGGCGCTTCAACTTCTTCTGCATCCTTTGCTATAACCTCTTCTCCTTGTTCTGCAAGCGGTACGATTTCATTAGCAACGGTTTCTTCTTCTGGAGTCGGCGCTATAAGTTCCGCTTCTGGTTGAACGACCTCTTCAATTGCTTCCTTTTCATATACTGCCGTTATTTTTTCTTGAATTTTTGCTAGCCCAATCGTTGGTTTTACATCGCTAAAATTAGTTTCCACAAAGCATAAAACAGAAAGTATTTCATACAATTTTTGAGCTTCTTGATGCAACTGACTTAGTTCTGATTTGTTTTTAAGCTTTAAAATTCTATGGGCAATACTGATTAATTCGGCTTCCAACTTTTTTTTCATAACTTTTAAAATTATAATGACTAACGCATGTCTTTTTTAATAAATTTGTTCCTTGTACAAAGTAAAAAAAAATTAATCCTTTTTAAGGCCGAAAAATACAAAATGTTTCTCGAAAATACAGTAAATCATAAAGAACAATTTGGTTGGATCGAAGTTATCTGCGGTTCCATGTTTTCGGGGAAGACCGAGGAACTCATTCGCCGTTTAAAACGGGCGCAATTTGCCAAGCAAAAAGTAGAAATTTTCAAACCTGCCATCGACACTCGCTATCACGATGAAATGGTAGTTTCTCACGATAGTAATGAAATTCGTTCTACACCTGTTCCCGCAGCCGCCAACATCGCTATTTTGGCGCAAGGTTGTGATGTCGTTGGTATTGATGAAGCGCAGTTTTTTGATGATGAGATTGTGAAAATTTGTAACGACTTAGCTAATTCCGGAATTCGTGTTATTGTTGCTGGATTGGATATGGATTTTAAAGGCAATCCTTTCGGTCCCATGCCGGCGCTGATGGCCACTGCAGAATATGTGACGAAAGTGCATGCCGTTTGCACCAGAACTGGAAACTTAGCCAACTACAGCTATCGAAAAACCGATAATGATAAATTGGTGTTGCTTGGTGAAACTGAAGAATACGAACCCCTAAGTCGTGCGGCCTACTATGGAGCGATGCGAAAAAACCACGACCCTATAGAGCCCAAAAAAACAACTACTCCTAAAAATCAAAAGTAACTTGATTTTATCTATAAAAAATATTGCCCCAATCCTTCACGCCCAATGGTTTGGGAGTCATCCCAATACTTTGATTGAAAATATTTCCATCGATAGTCGTTCGTTACAAAACGGTCATCAGACGTTGTTTTTTGCGATTACTGGCCCCAACAATGATGCGCATGTTTATATCGAAGAGTTGTTGCAAAAAGGAGTGCAAAATTTTGTGGTAACCCATGTTCCTGAAAATTTGACACTGTCAGCCAATTTTTTAATTGTAGAAAACACACTCGATGCACTACAGCAATTCGCCGCCTATTATCGCAGTCTCTTTGACTTTCCGATTATCGGAATTACCGGAAGCAACGGGAAAACGATTGTCAAGGAATGGCTCAATTTTTTATTAAGCCCCGATTACAATATTATTCGAAGTCCGAAAAGTTACAACTCGCAAGTGGGCGTGCCTTTGTCGGTTATTGCCATTAATGAAAAACACAATTTAGGCATTTTTGAAGCTGGAATTTCTACGGGAGATGAGATGGCAAAATTAGAAACCATTTTGAAACCTACGATTGGGATTTTGACCAATATCGGTTCGGCCCACGATGAAGGATTTTCTAATATTGGCGAAAAAATCAAAGAGAAATTGAAGTTGTTTTCTAATACCTCGGTTTTGATTTACAATAAAAACAAATCGATTGATGCGTTTCTCAATCCGAAATTAAAGACTTTCTCTTGGAGTTGTAAAGACGAAAGTGCCGCTGTTTTCATAAGCAAGAAATCAGTTGTCGACAAAACCGTTTTGAAGATCCGACAAGGCGCCGCTGTTTTTGAAATTAAGATTCCGTTTCAAGACGACGCTTCTATCGAAAATGCTATTCAATGCATCGTGTTGCTATTGTATTTGGGATATGATCATAAAACCATCGAGAACCGTGTAGAATTGCTTTATCCCGTTGAAATGCGGTTGAAAGTCAAAAACGGAATTAACAATTCGATGTTGATTGACGACAGTTATAGTTCCGATTTTCAATCATTGAAAATTGCGCTCGACTTTTTGGAAAGCCAAAAGCAACACAAAAAAAAGACCTTGATTTTATCCGATATATTTCAAAGTGGTTTGTCGAATGATGAGCTGTATTCGAATGTATCGCAACAAATCATTTCCAATAAAATTAGTCGTGTCATTGGGATTGGCGAAACCATTTCCCAATACAAAAATAAATTTCTGAATTGCATTACCTTTCCAAATACAGAAGCCTTTATTGAAGCGATCGACCAACTGCATTTTGGCAATGAAACCATTTTGATTAAAGGCGCCCGAACGTTTCATTTTGAAAAAATTGTAGCAACTTTAGAAGAAAAAACCCACGAAACGGTTTTGGAAATCAATTTGAACTCGATCAGTCATAATTTGAATTATTTCAAATCGAAATTAAAGCCAAAAACCAAGATGATGGTCATGGTAAAGGCCTTTGGTTATGGAAATGGTGGCTTTGAAATTGCTAAATTGCTCGAGCATCACAATGTGGATTACTTAGGCGTTGCGTTTGCTGATGAAGGAATATCGTTGAAAAATGATGGAATCCATTTGCCAATCATGGTTTTGAATCCTGAGACTACCAGTTTTGCAGCGATTATTCAACATCATTTGGAGCCTGAAATTTACAGTCTCAAGGGATTGAATGCGTTTTTAAAAATTGCGGAGCAAAAAAAATTGAAACACTATCCCATCCATATTAAATTGGATACCGGCATGCACCGATTGGGATTTGAAACCGAACAACTTCCAGAACTGCTGGCTTGTTTGAAAGACAATAAATTCGTTTTGGTAAAAAGCATTTTATCGCACATGGCCACTAGTGATGATTTGGAACACCATGAATTTGCTTTGGCACAAATTGATTTGTTTGAAAAAATGTCTTCACAAATCATGACAGCCTTGCAAAACAAACCTATTCGCCATTTATTAAACACATCAGGCATTAGTAATTATCCCAAAGCGCAGTTCGATATGGTGCGCTTGGGAATCGGACTTTACGGCATTTCCAATGATCCGGAAGAGCAGCCCTATTTAGAAAATGTAGGCACTTTGAAATCCATTATCTCTCAAATTCGAACTATTGATGCAGGAGAAAGTGTTGGTTATGGCCGTCGATTTATTGCTTCTAAGGCCACCCGAATAGCAACAATTCCGATTGGTTATGCGGACGGAATCTCCAGACATTGGGGCAATGGTTTGGGTTATGTGATCATTCACAATCAGAAAGCCAGCATAGTGGGAAGCATTTGTATGGATATGCTGATGGTTGACATCACTGATGTCCCTTGCCTTGAAGGAGATCAAGTTATCATTTTTGGTGAAAATCCTACCGTACAGTTCATTGCGCAACAACTACAAACTATTCCTTACGAAATTCTAACTAGTATTTCACAACGAGTGAAGCGTGTTTTTTATAGAGAATAGCCCAGATAATATTATTAAAATCTCTTTTTTATGTTCCTTTTTTATTTAAATTTGAGATACTAAAATTGTTTTTTAACCTAAAAAAATAAAAATTATGGGGTTTTTTGGAGATTTTAAAGCTTCTTTAATGAAGGGTGATGTATTGAGTTTAGCCACTGCAGTTGTTATTGGTGGCGCATTTGGCAAGATCGTAGGCTCTGCCGTTGATGATGTCATCATGCCAATTGTAGGATTAATAACTGGTGGAATTGATTTTACTCAAAAATTTCTTCCTTTAGATGGTAAAAGTTATGAAAACCTTGCCGCGGCCAAAAAAGCGGGAGCAACGGTAATTACTTATGGAAATTTAGTACAGGCCATTATCAATTTCGTCATTATCGCTTTCTTTATTTTTGTGGTATTAAGAGCTGCTGAGAAAGCTAAAAAGAAAGCAGAAGCGGCACCTTCAGCACCAGCTGGGCCAACACAAGAAGAATTGCTTACTCAGATTAGAGATTTGTTGAAAAAATAATCCCGGTGCTATTCCCTATTCTAATTTAACCATTCCCGTAAGTGGATGGTTTTTCTTTTTAAAAAATTCTCGTCCCAATAAATTTCTAGCTATTTTTGTACTTCAAAAATTTAAACTTAAAATCAAAATAATATGAAAGTTGCTGTTGTAGGTGCAACCGGTATGGTTGGCGAAGTGATGCTTCAAGTTTTAGCAGAAAGGAATTTTCCAATCACAGAATTGATTCCGGTGGCTTCTGAAAAATCAGTTGGAAAAGAAATTTCTTTCAAAGGAAAAAACTATAAAGTAGTTGGAATGCAAACGGCGATAGCTATGAAAGCTGATATTGCTTTGTTTTCGGCTGGTGGACAAACTTCTTTAGATTGGGCTCCAAAATTTGCAGCTGCTGGAACCACCGTAATCGACAATTCCTCCGCATGGCGAATGGATCCTACAAAAAAATTAGTAGTTCCAGAGATTAACGCTTCCTTATTGACTAAAGAAGATAAAATCATTGCCAACCCGAATTGTTCAACAATTCAAATGGTTTTGGTTTTAGCTCCATTGCACAAAAAATACACCATCAAACGGGTAATTGTTTCTACTTATCAATCGATTACAGGAACTGGAGTTAAAGCCGTTCAGCAATTGGAAAATGAATATGCGGGCATTCAAGGAGAAATGGCTTACAAATATCCTATTCACAAAAATGCGATTCCTCAATGTGATTTGTTTGAAGAAAACGGATATACCAAAGAAGAAATGAAATTGGTTCGAGAGACTCAAAAAATTATTGGCGATAAAAACATTGCCGTTACAGCAACAGCTGTTCGAGTGCCCATTGTTGGCGGGCATAGCGAGGCAGTAAATGTTGAATTTATGTCAGATTTTGATGTTAATGAAGTTAGAACTATTTTACACCATACTTCTGGCGTTGTGGTTCAAGACAACACCGACACTTATACTTATCCGATGCCTATGTATGCACAGGGAAAAGATGCTGTTTTTGTGGGAAGGATTCGTCGAGATGAAAGCCAACCCAACACCTTAAACATGTGGATTGTCGCAGATAATTTAAGAAAAGGTGCCGCTACCAATACGGTTCAGATTGCGGAATATTTAGTAGCCAATCATTTAGTATAATTTTAAAAAAAGTACCGTTTTAGAGTGTAGCCAAAATTTTCGTCTTTAGTAAGGCATTCTTTCAGTTGTTCCATGCCTTTAATTTTTTGTTAAAACCAATTCCAATGCATTTAGGTTGGCTACATTTGTTTCGATGAAAAAAAAGAGTGTCCTAATCAATTTCACTTTAATTATAGCCGTATTGTTTGCCATGTTGCTGCAATCGGTGCATTCCTTTGAGCACATTTCTAAGCTTTTTTCGGAAAAAAAATGCCATCACAAATACACCGGAAAAACCGAAATATCGCACCAACATCATCCGTTCGATCATTGTTTTGCCTGCGAATTTACCTTTAGTAACGGACTCCCCTCGGAGGTCTTTTTAACTAAAATTTTCCGAGATTTTAGAGTAACTCCTTGTTCTTTTGCTTCTCCTGAATTCATTATTTCGTATTCGAAAAACCCTAATTTTCTTCGCGGTCCACCGAGTTTTATTGCTTAAATTGAAGTTCTTTTTTGCTTTTTTAAACAATAATTCTATTCTATATGAAAAAATTTATACTATCCCTAATTCTGGGGTTTACTACTTTGCTTCAAGCTCAAAATTCAATTTCAGGCACGGTTAGCAATACGGCAAATCAACCCTTGAAAGGCGTTTCAATTTATATTCCCGAATTGCACAAAGGAACAATAACCAATGAAAACGGGAAGTACCTATTCAATAACTTACCCAACGGAAGCATTACTTTGACCTTTGTTTCTATCGGGTTTGCCACGCTACAAAAAACAATACTGCTTTCACAAAAAGAAAATCAAGTAGACGTGTCTCTAGAAGAAGCTGTTTTTCAAATGGATGAAGTAATTGTATCGACGGCATTTAATAAATTGCAATCCCAAAATGTGATGAAAGTAGAACATGCTTCCATGAAATCATTGCAACAAAAAGGGACCGCAACCTTAATCGAAGGTTTGGCTACCATTCCAGGAGTTTCACAAGTCTCTACCGGAACATCCATCGGGAAGCCCGTTATTAGAGGCTTGAGTGGCAATCGCGTTTTAGTGTATTCGCAAGGTGTTCGCTTGGAGAACCAACAATTTGGTGATGAACATGGATTGGGATTAAATGATGCCGGTGTTGAAAGTGTTGAAGTCATTAAAGGACCTGCCTCGCTCCTTTATGGCTCCGATGCACTTGGTGGCGTATTGTATTTCAATCCAGAGAAATTTGCAGAAGCACACACTTTTAAAACTAATTTTAGTCAAAAATTCTTTTCAAATACCTTAGGAAGCAATTCCACTTTAGGATTAAAAGCCTCCACTGAAAGTTGGAAATTTTTGGCTCGAGGCAGCTACAACACCCATTCTGATTATACTGTTCCAGACGGAAATAGAGTTGCCAATACACGGTATAACGAATCCGATTTTAAAACCGCTGTTGGTTATAATGGTTCCAAAATTTCGAGTGTTTTGCGGTATAATTTTAACAAACTCGATTTGGGAATTCCTGAAAATGGGATTGCAGAACAAACCACTTCAAAAAACACGGCCTTCCCTCGACAAGGGGTTTTTAATAATTTATTAAGTTGGAATACCATTTTGTTTTTTCAAAATTCAAAACTCGATTTTGATTTGGGCTATATCAATAATGACCGAAGCGAATTTACCGAAAGCAACACCCCAAGTTTGCATATGAAGTTAGCTACTTTCAATTATGATGCAAAGTACCATTTCCCAAAAATTGGAAAATTGGAATCGATAATTGGAGTTCAAGGAATGCATCAAACCAATCGTAATTCTGGAATAGAATACTTAATTCCCGATGCCGATACAAATGATGTTGGGGTTTTTGGAACTGTCAATTACGATTGGAAAAGCAGTATTATTCAAGCCGGATTACGCTTTGATTCTCGAAACATTACAAGCGAAAGCCAAGGAATCGTAGGTTCAGAAGGTTCGTTTCGAGCCCTCACTCAATCGTTCCATAGCGTCAATGCTTCTTTGGGTTACAAAACTAATTTGGGGGAAAACATGACGTTCCGATTGAATTTGGCATCCGGATTTCGGGCTCCAAACTTAGCCGAGTTAACTTCGAATGGAATTCATGAAGGAACCAACCGCTATGAAATCGGAAACGCTGCTTTGAAAACCGAACAAAATGTGCAAACCGATTTGAATTTGGAATACAACACCAGCCATTTTGAATTTTTCGCGAACGGATTTTACAACCACATCAACCATTATATATATGCAGCTCCATCTGGAGTAATTCTTGACGGAAATGCCGTTTTCCATTACATTCAAAATAATGCGATGTTATATGGTGGTGAAATTGGGCTGCATTTTCACCCACATCCTTTAGATTGGTTGCATTTTGAGAGTAATTTCGAAACCGTTACGGGGAAAAAACAAAACCAAGAATACCTGCCATTAATTCCAGCAAATAGTTGGAACAATACCTTACGAACAGAATTTACTATTTCAAAATGGTTCACCGATGGCTTTGCCACTACAAGCTTGAACCGTACGTTTCGTCAAAGTAATGTAAGCGGATTTGAAACTAGCTCAAATGGCTATACCCTTTTCAATATTGGTTTTGGCGGAAAAATAACCGTCGGAAAAACCATTTTTGATCTTACTATTAATGGAAACAATCTTTTGAACGAAAAATACATCGCCCATTTATCCCGATTGAAAACGGATGGTGTTCCGAATATAGGGCGGAATTTAGTGTTAGGGCTTAATTTTGCTATTTAAGGGAATGGTTTTATTTAAGAGTAAATCTTAGTATTGGTAAAGATTTCTGTTTTTCATATAGACTATTTTATTACTTTAGGATTTTATTTATTGTCTAATCAATCCCTCTCTTTATGAATTCCAAATTTACTTTACTCGTTAGAATCGTATTAGGAATGATGTTGGTTGTTTTCGGAAGCAACAAGTTCTTACATTTTATTCCGTTACCCCCACCAACTGGTTCCGCAGCAGATTTCATGAATTCCTTGGGAGCAACTGGCTATATTTTTCCGGTTGTAGGTGTTTTAGAAGTTTTTATTGGGGGTATGCTATTGCTAAAAAAATGGATTGCTTTTGTATTGATCCTATTGGCTCCCATAGCAATCAACATCCTGTTATTTCATCTATTCTTAGACATCCCTGGAGTTAGTGCGGCGTTATTGGTAGCCATCCTGAACGGGATTTTAATATACAAGCATTGGAAGCAGTACCTCCCTCTTTTTCATTAAGACAACAAAAGAGCGCCTTTGGAAGAGCGCTCTTTTTATTTCAAAATTTAATAGGTTAATTTACCAATATAATTCATGTGTTTCATGATTCTGTTTTTTCTTCTATTGATATAAGCAGAAGAATTTGTTGCGTTGAACTTTCTTGGATTTGGGAGAATCGCCGCAATTCCGGCAGCGTCTTTTTTATTTAAATTGATAGCGTCTTTACGGTACCAATATTTTGATGCTGCTTGCACTCCATAGACGCCATCACCCATTTCAATGCTGTTGAGATAGACTTCCATGATGCGTTCTTTTCCCCAAAACAATTCTATTAAAACCGTAAAATAAGCCTCTAAACCTTTTCGGAGGTAACTTCTGCCTTGCCACAAAAAAACATTTTTGGCTGTTTGTTGCGAAATCGTGCTACCTCCTACTAGCTTCTTCCCTTTATCGTTGGTTTCCATTGCTTTTTGGATCGCATTAAAGTCGAACCCATGATGTGTTAAGAAACTACCATCTTCACTTGCGATTACCGCCTTTTGCATGTTTACATTGATATTTTCGATAGGCACCCAATCATGGCTGCAAACCATATCTTCTCCTTTTAGCTTATTCTCAATAGCTCTTGTCATCATTAATGGGGTAATCGGAATGGGAACAAATCTAAAAATGATTACCGACAAGATAGAAACTCCCATAAACCAAAGTAGGGCTTTAAATGAAAAACGAATTATTTTTTTGAACATATTTTTTAAATTAAGTTGGCCAATTCTTTGCCTATTAAACTTCCAATGGCTACTCCCATTCCTCCTAAACGAACTCCACAATAAACATGATCCGACAATTGAGTCACTATAGGGTTTTTGCCAGATCCTAATCCCATAATTCCACTCCATCGATGCTCAATAGTAACTTCCTGATTGGGCAGGATCACTTCTCTTAAAAGTTTTTCAAGTTGGTTTTGAATCAAGGTTGTTTGCCCGAACTCTGTGGTGGTTTCTCCTTTAAAATCAAGGTTTCTACCACCGCCAAGTAAAATTCTGTCGCCCACATTTCTAAAATAATAATAGCCTTTGTCCAAATGAAACGTCCCTTTGATATCTAAATTTGGGATTGGAGCTGTGATCAAAACTTGCGCTCTTGCGGGACTTACTTGAGCATTGGTTAATTTTTGAGTAAATCCATTCGTGGCAAAAAGTAATTTACTTGTGCTAAAACTAAAGTCTTCCAACGAAACTTCCACAGCATCTTGTTTTTCATGGAAAGCCGTCACGTTTTGTTGGTTTAAAATCAGAATATCTTGTGAAACGGCTAATTTAATTAACGCTTGCATCATATTCCCAGTATCGATTTGAGCTTCAAACGGATTGAAAATAAGATATTCGTGAATGCCTTGAAATTGAAAACGATCTACTTCTTTTCTATAAACGGCTGTTTTAAAAAGTGGCTGCACGATTTCGTTAATAAAAGGCAATTTAGACAAACATTCTTGATAAGAGTCCTCTTGATCTTTCAAAAACAATTCATAGCCGCCATAAGGTTTGTAATCTAATGTTTGATCTCCAATTCGTTTTCGAAGCAATTGCAATCCATTCCACCTTTTTAGGATTAATTGAATCACTTCTTCTTCCGAATGGGACTTTAAATCGTCTAAAATTTCGGAGACGCTGCCAAAACAAGCGAATCCTGCATTTTTGGTGCTGGCGCCTTGAGGCAGAATCCCTTTTTCTAGCACTAGGATTTTACTTTGTGGAAATCGGTCTCGCAATTCGAGTGCGGCATGCAACCCTACAATGCCACTTCCCACAATGGTATAATCTACATTAGTGAACCAATTTTTCAATTCCCAATAACTCCATTTCATTCGGAAAATTTTTTATAAAATTAGTTTTTTATAACCGATTGTATAATCTTAGGAAAGTTAAAATTAAAAACATTTATTCTGTCGAACTTTATGTAAGAATTTCTCTTGTAGTTTAATAAAAAAGTAAAAAGAAAGCAAGAAATTTACTTAATTTTTGCTTAAACTAGACTATTCTTTGACAACAAGCCAAAATTAATTTTATATTTGGAGGCTAATAAAATTAACTCTCCAATTTCAATTATGAAAAACAAACTACTTTCGATTGCCCTGATTGCAATCACTAGTTTTTCCATTGCCCAAACAGGAAAATCGGCTTGGAAAGCTACTGTCAAAAGAGCTGATGCCGTGACAGTTGCAAATAAACAATCTATTGTGAGTCCAAAATTATTTGAACTTGACATCAACCAATTAAAACAAGCATTAAACAATGCTCCGAAGCGATTTACAACGAACACTTCTGCTGTTATTGTGTCGTTTCCAAATGCTAACGGTCAATTAGAAAAATTCCGTGTCATGGAATCCTCTAATATGGATTCGGCTCTAGCGGAACGTTTCCCA
This sequence comes from Bifidobacterium breve, assembly GCA_943326765.2. Taxonomy (GTDB): domain Bacteria; phylum Bacteroidota; class Bacteroidia; order Flavobacteriales; family Flavobacteriaceae; genus Flavobacterium. The sequence continues at coordinate 11,183 of CALPUN020000075.1, forward strand.
GAAATAAAATCTTATGTAGGGCAAGGGGTTGATACGCCAACTTCTAAAATCTACTTTAGTTTATCTCCTCTTGGATTGCAAACCATGGTGATTAAAGCAGACCAATCGGCTGAATTTATTGAGCCGTATACTACTGACTTAAGCGCTTATGCCGTTTATAGAAAATCCGACAAAGTGGCTTCACTTAATCGTTTTGAGTGTAGAGTAATCAGC